>VGSO01000021.1 GCA_016874945.1 Deltaproteobacteria bacterium | reverse complement strand
CATATTACTCTATCGCAGCTTAGAATCCTGATGCAGGCGGTGCTTCCCCTGCGAGAATGCGATATCAACTCCCTGATTTTCTTGGTTCAGGGGATTCAAATGAGAAATCATCGCTCATACCCCTCACATCGACATAGAAAATTATCTTATATGTCGTTGTAGGGTTATTCTCAATCTTCCTTAGTCCGGGCCACGGTGATAATCTCCACCTGCCTGGCCCCGGCCTTCCTCAAAGCCCGGGCGCACTCCCGGGCCGTGGCCCCGGTGGTGAAGAGATCATCCACCAATAGCACCCTTTTCCCCTTCAGCCGCTCCGGGCGGGACACGGCAAACGCGCCCTTGACGTTTTCCCGGCGCTCCTGGGGGTTCAGTTCCACCTGGGGCCGGGTATGGCGCACCCGGATAAGCAGGTCCCGTTCCACCGGCAAATCCGCGAGACCCTGGGCCAGCATCAGGGCCTGGTTGAAGCCCCGGTCCTGAAGGCGTCGGGGGTGGAGTGGCACCGGGAGGACCAGGTCGGCCTGGGCCGCCATTTCCCCGGCCAGGGGTCTGAGCCATTCCTGCATCACCGGCAGATAGGCCAGGGCGCGGTTAAATTTGAAGCGCTTGATGGCCTCGGCCGGCGGCCCGTGATAAATCGCCGCGGCCCGGGCCCGGCTAAAGGGCGGGGGCTCCTTCTGGCAGGAACCGCATAACCGGTCCTCTCCCTCCCGGGAGGGAAAGACCTTGCCGCAGCAGAGACACAGGGGGCTGGCCGCCCACTGGATTTGCCCCGCGCATTCCGGGCACACCGCCTGCTTCGCCCCTTCCCCCACCGCCGCCCCGCAGAACAGACAGAGCTGGGGCAGGAAGAATTCCAGCAGGGTGAGCGCCAGGCGTTTGAGAGGAGAGCGGTTTACTGCCAAGAATCGCTCCTGAAGCAACCTTCAAAATATTTATCCACAGATTAACACAGATTTACCGAAAACCGAAAACTGCCTCAAATCCGCCGGTCCCGGCCGGCGTCGTAAAAAATGTTGTCCACTTCCTGTCCGGCCAGCAGCCGCCGGTAGGCGTCGGCCATGAACCCGGCAATAACCTGGTTGGTCATAATCACCGACGGCTCCGGCTGGTAAAGGCAGGACTCCCCGCCCTTGGACGCTTCCTGACGCCGCCGGCCCACGATCTCCTGGAGGCCCAGCAGCTCGCCGGGCGCCGCGCCCCCCCGAACCGGGTCATAAACCACCATCTGCCCGGCCTCCACGTGAGTGCCGCCGCTGATGAGAATTTTCCCATGGCGGCGGCAGGCTTCGCTGAGCAGGACCCGGGTTTCGAAATTGTCCACGCAGTCAAAGACCGCGTCAAAGGAGGAAATGTCCGAGTCCGTCCCAAAAGAGGCCGCCTGGAACCGGGCCCGGGCGCCAAAGGATTCGTTGAGCCGGGCCGACAGGGTCTCAGCCTTGCCCTGGCCCAGGGCGTCGTAAAAGAATACCTGGCGGTTGAGGTTGGTGACTTCCACTTTTTCCGGGTCCATAAAAGTGAGGCGGTGGAACCCGGCCTCGGCCAGGGCCAGCCCCACAAAATTTCCCAAGGCCCCCGCCCCCACCAGCAGGATTTCCGGGTCGCCAATTTTTTCGGGCAGGGCCGGCCGGCGGTAATGCGTCAGGGTCCTGGACACTCGCCGCCTTAGGATCAGGTTCTTGGTGTCCTCCAGGGCCAGGGCCGCGGCAATGAGGGCCAGGGTGGCGTCCCGGAAAGGCCGGCCGGGCAGTTGGGGACGGGCCACCAGGTCGGCCAGCTCTTCCCACTCCCGGCCTTTCATATAAGTGAAGATCTTGACCCCGGCCTGGCCGTCCTGTTCGTAGCCAAAAGCCCGGACCAGGGGCCGGCCGGTTTTGCTAGCGGCATTCAAAAGTTGTTTGTTGGCCAGCCCGTAGAGGCTGAAATCCACCATGACCCGGCAGCTTTGAAAAATGTCTTCCAGAGCCGGATGGGTATAAAACCCCTGGATAAAAGTCAAGTCCAAAAGAGGATTTATCCGGGAAGCCATATGAATCAGCCGGGGGTCCAGGCGGGGCCCCAGCACCACCAGGCGATTGACGCCCAAAGCCGCGGCCGCGAGTGCGTACAGGGAGGCGGTTAAATCATCGTCCCCCGCCACGGCCACCGCGGCCCTCTCCAGGGCGTCCTGGTTCCAGCCCGGAATGAGCAGTTGCCGGTCGAGGCGGGGATGGGGAAATGATGGTTTTCGGTTTTCGGTTTTCGGTTTTCGGTAATTAACGTCCATCAGCTTTTATCGGTAATTTCTATTTGTTAATATTTTCATAACGTTAAGAAATCACTGTTTACCTCAGATGTTAGCGGATTTATTAGATAACCTACGAGCCTCTTGCAAAATTATGTAGCCGCAGGCTTCAGCCTGCGCCGGCACAGGCTGGAAAGCCTGTGCTACCGGATATTTCTTTAAGCAACATGGGAAAATCGCAGCCTCAAAATGAATTTTGCAAGAGGCTCCTGCTTTAGCTTGGTAACCCCAATTTTTAACCGAAAACCGAAAACCGTCTTTAAACGCTTTCCAGCTTGGCCAGTTTGTAGGCGATGGGCTTGATCTTATCCCGCACTTCCTCCCGCAAGGCTTCCAACTCCGCGGCTTGCAAGGTCCGATCTTCTTCAATGATATCGATCTCGGCGGTCTTCCGGGTCACTGCAGTCTGTCCCGAAAGGATGCTCCGGGTTATGCACAAAATTTTCTGTCGGTGCCAGCCGCCGTCCCCCACCACGATGCTGTAACAGAACCCGCCGTAAACGGTTTCCAGAATCCGGGCTTGATTTACGGGCGCGTCGGTTATGAGGCAGACGGCGCCCCGCTCCAGGTCCCGCTCCGAATATTGGCCCTCGGTGAACAGCGCCAAGTCCTTGATGAGCACCTCCCGCTTGGCCACGGGAAAGCGCAGCCGGGCGGTGACGTAATCCAGCACCGTCATCTGGTTGGCCTCGTCCAGGGCGGAAAAGCCACGGAAATCCATGCTGCCGTGGGAGTGAATCCAGCCGTTGATCACCAGGGCTTTGGGCAGTGATTCCTGGAAGGCGGCGATGAGTTCCGGGCTGATGCTGGTATAGTCCTGGACGTTATCCAGGTTGCCGGGAAGCCCCACGTCGGCCACCAACTCCGGCCGGCTCCGGGGGCCCAGGGTAAAGCCGTACCACTCATAACTCTGATGGTGGAGGGCCAGCACCAGTTCATTGATTTTGAAAGCTTTGTCCAGGGCATACCGGACCGCGGGGATTTCCTGGGGCATCTCCCTTAGGATTATTTCCCGGGGCCGGGGGCGCTCCAGATCCGCCAGCTTTTTGAACCTCAAGGGAGCCTCTCCTCCACGTAGTCTTGATCCACCCGCAGCCTGCCGGTAAAGGTCCCGGGGCGTTGGTACATGTCTTCCAGCAGGAGGCGATGGAGAATGGCGACGAGACCCCGGGCCCCGATTTCTTCCTCCCGGGCCCGGCGGGCCACTTCCTCCAGGGCCTCATCGGTGAACTCCAGATCTATGTCCCAGGCCTTGAAGTCCTGAACGTAAGATATTAGCGGGCTGCCTTCGCTCCTGGTCATGATGTCTTTCAGGTCCTGGGCGCTGAGGCCGTCGTAGGCCACCCGCACCGGAAACCGGCCCATGAGCTGCTTGTCCATGCCGCAGGCCACGAAATCATCGGTGTGGATACGCGCCTGCCAGTCCCCCGGCAGCATCAAGCGCGTCAGGCGCTTCTTCACCACCCCTTCCAGCTTCTCAAATGACCCCCCGCCGATAAAGAGCACGTGTTTGGTGGTGAGGTGAATCCGCTCCCGCCCCAGTTCAATAGTATTTTCCATGCCTTCCACCAGTTTGAGCAGCCCCTTCTGCACCCCTCGCCCGGAAACGTCCCGGGTGGCGGCCGGCTCGCTGGCGATCTTGTCGATTTCATCCAGGTAAACCATGCCCATCTGGGCTATCTGGGCATTGCCGTTGGCGTAAATGAGCAGGTCCGCCAGGATGTCGCTGACGTTCTGGCCCACATAGCCCACTTCGCTGAACTTGGTCAGGTCCACCTTGACGAAGGGCACCCCCACCAGTTCCGAGGCGATTTCCGCGGTATAAGTCTTGCCGCAGCCCGTGGGGCCCAGGATGAGGATGTTGGCCTTGGGGTTGGCGGTTTTACGGAGCGCCAGGTCAATATCCTGGCCGTTTTCCATCACGGCCTGCTTCAGGGCCTGGCCCAGCCTCCGGTAGTGAAAGGAAATGGCGGTGGCCAGGACTTTTTTGCCCATTTCCTGGCCGATGACGAAACGGTCCAGGTCCGCCTTGAGGTCCGCGGGAGTCCGGTCAAACTCCATGACTTTGTGCACGGCTTCCAGGGCCAGGCGTTCCTGGAGGCGGCCCAGCTTCTCTTCTATGCGCCTCTGGGTGGGGTCGGAAATTTTGTTTAACCCTCTGATATTTTTTCCAGTTTTCGGTCTTAGGTCTAATTTTGGTCTTCAGTTTTCGGTCTCCGGTCTCCGGTCTCCGGTCTTCGGTCATTTTTCCAATTCTTCCGCCAGCAGTTCGGCAAAATGGCGGGGCGCCAGCACTTCCGGCGGCAGGGCCGGGTTCCGCCGGTAAAGCGGCGCGCTCAGGACAAGCTCCTCCGGGTCCCGGGCATTATCCAGATACGGGTTGTCCAGCTTCTCCATGATCGCGGCGGTTAAAAGATATTCGGCCTCGGTGGCCAAGGAGAACAAGGGCAGCGTCAAACCCGGCTTTTCTTTTATTTTCGCGGATTTCGCCAGGTTATGGAAGGCTCTCTCATCAACCCGGTCCAGAAGGCGCAGAAAGGCGTTATCCAGGCCGTAAGCTTTGACTATGGAACTTACCAAGTTAAACCGGGAGGGCAAGAAGAGCTTTTTCCGGGCTTCTTGGGCGCGCCCGGTCTTGAAGTTCCGCTTCAGATCCATATCAGGTTTCAGGTAAAGTCATTCTTGATCTCAATCCGGCCAGAAACTATTCCAGGATGGTCCCGGGAGATCTTCAGATCGTCAAAATCGACGATCTGGTAGGGTTGTTTCACGTCCCCCAGTTTGTGGTAGCCCCGGATGGCCCGGCTGCTGTAATTAACAAACAGGGCATTCACCCCCTCTTCCAGGGCCGCGATGGCGTTGGGCCCGGAAAAGACATTGGGCGGGGCGAAATCCTGGCTGATGCAAATGGCCTGGCCTGGAGCATGGCGCTGCAGCAGCGGGTGCTTGTATTTTTCCAGCACCACGGGTTTAAGGGGTGGCAGGGTGGACACTGCCACCCGGCAGTCGGGAAAGAGATAAACCCGGCCTAAAAAGTCCTTCAAGGCAAATTCCCCGGTGCGCTGGTAAATGATGTACTCGTCCGGAAGACGGAGGCGGGTGAACCCGAACCCGTCTATTTCCAGGAACCCCACCGCGGCCAGGTAGAGCAGCACCACCCGGCGCTCCGGGGATATGCCCCCCAACTCCTCCTGTTCCTTTAGGGAATCCTCCAGCCGGCCCTTTTCCTCCTCCCAGATTTTGCGGGCCAGAACCTGCCGCAACCAGGGGCGCAGGTCTTTCGCGGCTATTAAGCCCTCTTCCGGAGGAGCCGGGGGTTCTTCCGGTTCCTCCCATCCCAGGCGTTGGGGCAAGGTCCGGGATCGGTGCCAGGCAAAGGATTGGGCCAGATCCTCGGCCATCTTCCCAAAATCCGGCAAATCTTCGATCTTTTCCCGGATAAGGTCGAGGATCTCCCCCTCGCCCAGCGACTTTCGGGAAAACCCCGAACTTCTTCTCCAGAAATGGGGCAAGACTCTGAAAATTATGGCCTTCAGGTTGGGACCTAGGAAAAGTTCCCCTTCCCCCGCCGGGGGCCAAAGCTTGCGGAGAAATTCCCCTCGGCGCCGTTCATACTCTTCGGCGTGGATCCTATGATAATTGGCCGCCAGGGAAGCCAGATCCAGGGTCTGGATAAATAATTTTCCCGATACCCGGATCAGGGAAAAATGACGGGATAGGCCTTGCTGGCTGCCAATTTCCCCGGCAATCTCAGGGTCGAAGAGCAGGGGCAGATACAGGAACCCGGACTTGATCACCACTTCCAGTCCGGAGTTCAACAACTGTTCCATATTGTACGGTTTTCGGTTTCCGGTTAAAATAAACCAGAATTGTCAATAAGTTACAGATTAAAGATTATTGCCTTTGAAAGGGAACGCGTATTATTCTCGGCGTCTTATCTTAGCGCTTGGGCGCCTTGGCGTGAGCATTAAAAGGCGGGCCGCCGGCTCGCCCCTGCCCTTGGTTAAGCCCAAGCCGTTTCTTATTTGTTTTTTACCGAAAAACGAAGACCGAAAACCGAAAACCGTATCTCCCGCCGCCTTCCTGGGGTTTAATGGCCCGGATGGGCAGGTACAGATATTCCTCCCCTTCCTCGGTAACTTCCTCCACCGCCAGATCCTGGGCCGCGCCGGTGAGCTCCCGGCCCTTGAACAGCAGTTTGCCCCCGTCCAACTGGCGCTGGATGTCATCGATAATTATCTGCTCCTCGAGACTCCAGTCGGTTTTCCTGAGGGTGAGATCGCACAACTCCTGGGGGGCTTTACCCTCATAGGTCCCGGGAGGATAAATGTCCACCAGGCCTTCACCGGCCTGCCCCGGCAGGATTTCCAGCACCAGGGGCAAGGGTTTCTCCCGGCGCACCGGACGGGCAGCGGTTTTGGGTTCAGGTTCGCTCATGATGAAATCCTTAAGTTCAAAGTTCAAGGTTCAAGGTTGAAATTAACTTTGAACTTTGAACCTTGAACTTTCAACTTTGTTCTCGACTTCAGCCGGAATTAAAAAATTTTTCAGAGCCCATTCCACCCGGTCCAGGTCGACCTGGGTATCGAAGCACGGGCCTTGGGGCCGTCGATTCACCACTCCGAAAACCGGCAGGGGGTAGCTGTCCTGGATGCCGCCGCTCAGGTCCCGCTCGCAGGCCACCGCGATGATCAACAGGGGCCGGCGCTCCACCACGATGCGCCGGGCCAGGGTGCCGCCGGTGGCCACCGCCAGCCCCACCCCGTACTTTTCCGACAATTCCGCCAAGCCCTTGATGGGACACTTGCCGCAGCGCTTGCAGTGCAGGGTGCTGCCGGTGATGCGGAACTGGCATTCGTGAAACTGCAGGCAATGGGGCATGAGCAGCAGCAATTTGTTCGCCGCGGCCCGGGGGTGTTGGGCCAGCACCAACTGATTGTTGATTTCGATAAAGGAGCGGCGCACCTGGTCTTTGGACACGCCGCAGAGTTTCCCCACGCCGCTCATCAGGGGAAGGAGCAGCTTGATCACCACCCCCCGCAGTTTCCGGGAAAAGAACAGATCCCGGCCCAGCATCACCGTGAGGGCCAGCATGGCCACCACCCCGAAGACCATGGAGAGCATGATAAAAAAGGAAATTCCCAGGATGAATGGCAAACGGGGGTGGAGGCTGGTGAGGCCTACGTAGGGGACGTACCAAAGGACTCCCAGGATAAAGGTGAACAACAGGCAGGTCACCACCAGCAGGCCCAGAAAGATGCGTTTCTGGGGCCTGAGAGAGTTGCCGCCGTCCAGAATGGGGGCAGACTCATCCATGTCCATTAACCCAAATCCTGTTTGAGAATCGGATTCCCCCGGACGAATTCCGGAGCGGGAAGACGCCGGTGTCCTGAAAGCTGGAGTTCCTTAACCAAAACGCTCCCCTGGCCGCAGGCGATTTCCAATCCCCCCTGGGGATGGAGGCCCAACACCTCTCCCGGCGTCCCCCAAAGGTCCTCACTATGCATCACCCTGGCGCCGAAGAGCTTCACCACCTGGCCCCGCCATCGGGCCTGCGCCCCCGGCCGCGGGTCCAGACCCCGGATCCAGCCGGCCACTTCCGGAGCCGGAAGCTGCCAGTTGATCCGGCTCATCTCTTTGGTAAGGGGGGGCGCGTAACTCACCCCTTCGTCGCTCTGAGGCTGACGAATCGCCCGCCCCTGGCGGAGCATCTCCAGGGCCCGGACCAGCAGCGCCGCGCCCCGTTGGGCCAGCTTCACCGACAGGGCGCCGGCGGTGTCCTCTTCCTGGATGGGAATCCGCTCCTGGAGAAAGATATCGCCGGTGTCCACTTCATATTTGACCCACTGGACGGTGACTCCCGTTTCCTTTTCTCCCCGGATCAAGGCCCAGTTGATGGGGGCTGCGCCCCGGTGCCGGGGAAGCAGCGAAGCATGGACATTGAGAAACCCCACGGAGGGGAGCCCCAGGATCTCATGGGTCAGGATTCGGCCATAAGCCACCACAATCATGAGTTCGGGCCGCAGGTCGGCCAAAGTCCGGATGAGGGCCGGGTCCTTGAGGCGCTGGGGCTGGAGCACCGTCAGCCCCCTAGCCATGGCCAGTTCCTTTACCGGCGAGGGGCTGATTTGCCGCCCCCGCCCCCGGGGCCGGTCCGGCTGGGTCATCACTGCCGCCACCTCTTCCCCGGCATGCAGCAGCGCTTCCAGGGAAGGCAGGGCAAAAGCCGGGGTGCCCAGGAAGATAATGCGCCAGGGCCCGCGCTTCACTTGGCCGCCGCCTTTCTCTTGAGCCGTCGTAAATATAGCCCTCGCTTCAGCCGGCTGATGTGGTCAATGAACAAGATGCCTTCCAGATGGTCCAACTCGTGTTGGAGCACGACGGCCAGCAGCCCCTCCCCGGTGACGGTGATGGGTTTCCCTTCCCGGTCCAGACCCTGGACCGTCACCCGGGCATGGCGTTTCACTTCCGCGGAAAAGTCGGCTACGGATAGACACCCCTCTTCGCGAGTGGCCTCCCCTTCCCGGGTGGTAATGCAGGGGTTGATGATCACCTGGAGGTCCCGGGGACCGCCATCCCGATGGGAAATGTCAAAGACGATAAGTCTTTTAAGAACCCCCACCTGGTTGGCGGCCAATCCCAATCCCGGAGCGGCGTACATGGTTTCCGCCATGTCGTCGATGAGCCGTAACAGTTCCTTGTCTATCTCGGTGACTTCCCGGGCCTGCTGCCGCAAGACCGGGGCGGGCAACTGGCAAATAGGTAAAATCGGCATGTTGATCTGAATCTGGCTAATATAATTCAATTTTTTATAGAGTTTAACCCATTTCAGGGGATTTTTCAAGGATTCCCGCCGGGAGCGGGTAAAATTACGGAACTTTGATGAACATCAGGAAGGGAAGGATGGAGGGTTGTCGCCGCCCGTTTACCTGGGCCAGGCGCCGCCCGTTGCCGGTTAACGAAAGTTCATTTGCTTTCCCCCGGCAATGGGCGGCTGCCGAGGCCGTCCTTACCAAAACTTGTCGTCTTTTTTGGGGGGAGTGAGGCCCCGGCACATTCGGCTGTCACCAGCAAGATCGACATATTTATATTAACAAATTTTTGTGCAAGAGACCTGCCATTTCTTCAAAGGCCGGAATGGCGGCCCCCCAAACTTATTATTAGAGTTTTACTTACATTAATGTAAGTAGCCCTCGTTAATATCATGCAATATTGTAATTAGAGTGGCTTGAGGTGTCTTACTAAAATATCTCGCCCGTTAAATGAATATCTTATAGCGATTGCCAAAAGTTTTTTCCGATTGTTTTTTGACGTAGGGGCACGGCTCGCCGCGCCCCTACGGGGAAATTACTTTGGGCAACCCCTATAGATTCTACCGAAAACCGAAAACCGAAAACCGTATAAAGGGGTACGGCTCAGCCATACCCCCTTGGGTAAACGGGTTCAGTCGGTGAAAAGAGACAATGGTTAATTTTTCTAAGGACATTTCTAAGGACAAACCCGGTAAGAGGAATCAAGCCCCAAGCCCGGCCTTGCCCTTATCAGCAGTATTTACAGTCCCGGGCCGCCCATGCCCATGCCGGGTCCCATGCCGCAGCCAAGGCCCATGCCCATGCCCATGCCGCCCATGAACCCCTGGGGGCAGACTTGCCGAGCCTGCATCTTGAAGGCCAACTTCTTTTCCTGCATCTGGTCCCGCAGGGCGTTCATCTCCTTCTGCTTGGCCCGGATCAGGTTCTGGTCCGGAGTCTCGGCTTTCCACAGCGCCGCCATTTCCGCCTGCTTCATGACCATCTGCTTGCGCAGGTCCGCGGTCTCATTCATGAACTTCTGCCGCATATCAAATATTTGGCCGGCCTGCTCCGGAGTTATGTTCATGCCTGGGCCGCAGCCCGGACCCATACCCTTCGGACCCATGCCTCTCTGGGCATAAGAAGCAGCCGTCAGACCCAGGGTCAGGGTCAGGGCCAGCAACAGCATTAGGGGGATTCTGATTTTTTTCATTACGAAACTCTCCTTGGGGTTGTTGGTTGGAATTTTCAGGCCCGCAATCGCCTTTATTCTTAAAACCCCGAAGCAGAGCTAATCCGGCGCGGGGGAGAAATTTTTATTTAACCACAGAGGCACAGGGAACACAGATCAAATGCTGAGAAATAATTATGGCCATGGTGGATTCCCCGCCAGGGCCATACTCTTCCTTTCTGTGAACCTCTGTGTCCTGTGTCTCGGTGGTTAATAAATCAGTAACGACACACCCGCCGCGGCCACCGCCACCCAGAAGAGGCTCACCCGGCAGACCATGAGGGCCGCTCCCCCGCCGGCCAGGATGGCCAGATCTTTCCAATGGGTCAGGGCCTGCCGGCCCAGCTCCAGGGTGACCAGGGCCAGCATGGCCACCAGCGCGGCCAGGATGCCCTGCAGCGCCGGGCGCACCCACCGGGAGGTCTTGACCTGCTCATAGAAGGGATACAGCAAGAAAATGATCAGGACGGGAGGCAAAAATACCCCCAGGGTGGAAAGGATCGCCCCCGGCAGGCCCTTTACGAAGTAACCCACGAACGTTGCCAGAATCAGAAGAGGGCCGGGAGTGACGTAGCTCAGGAGGATGCCGTCCAGAAACTGTTTGAGGGTGAGCCAGCCCAGGTGGTCCACCACCTCCCACTGAAGGATGGGGATCATGACGTAGCCCCCGCCGAAACTGATGGCGCCGATTTTGAGAAAGATCACGGTCAGTTGCCCCAGGACCGGGTCCAGCCGGCCCAGACCCCAGGCCAGGGCGCTTAAGCCGCCACCCACGGCCAGAATTCGGACAGCCGTGGTCTTGGCTGCAGTCCGGGGCTCCCGGGACAACTCTTCACTGATAGGGGGAATCTCGCCCCCGCCCCACCAGAGTTCCAAACCCAGACGCAGCAATCCAGCCAGCAGGAAGACCGCAAAATAATTGACCCCGCCGGCCAGGGCCGCCAGGGCTGCTCCCACCACTAAAAAATCCAGGTAGCCGCGGCTCACGGCCCGGCCCAGCCCCCACAGGCTCTGAAGCAGGAGGGTGATGACCAGCGCGTTAAAACCCCGGGAGGCGGTCTTCACCCAGGCCAATTCGCCATGGTGGAAGTAAAGAAAAGAGAGGCCTCCCATGAGGAAGAAGGCCGGCAGGATAAAGGCCCCCGCCGCGGTGAGGCCGCCGGGCGCGCCCCGGAGGCGGTAGCCCACATACGCGGCCATCTGCACCACCGTGGCCCCGGGGGCCATCTGGCACAGGGCCAGGCCGTCCAGGAACTCCCTCTGGCTCAGCCAGGCCTGTCCGTCCACCACCCGCCGACGTATGGGCTCCAGCATGGCCAGGCCCCCGAAAGCGCTGACCCCCAGGTGGAGAAAAATGGCGGCAATATTTTTCAGAGAAACATGGTTCATGGCAAAAAAGGGGTAGAAATAAAAAATGCACGTTTGGCGCAGATAGTCAAGGGGAGGGTCAGAGGGGCAGGATAATTTTGGACGGAAGTGGGTCTGCCTATGGCATGTTGCGCATCATGTTCGTGCTCTTATCCAAGAAACAACCCTATCGTGATCCCGGCGTGGACTATGAGGCGCTCATGGTCAAGCGCAATGCGCCGCGCTGCATCAAGGCCCTGGCAAAATACGGCTATGCCCCGACCGCAACCGGGGAGTCCGGGCGCTAGCCGGTAAATGCCAGGATAATCTTAAAGTTATGGAAGTGTAGCCCACTTCCCAGGGGTTTCTTTGCGCTTCTAAGCCATCACCCTCAGGAGTTTTTCACGGTAAAAGACCTGGCTACCCTTAGGCATAAGCTGGAAGACGAAGCCTGCCAATTTTAGCCGCCAGCTTAACTTAATACGTCAACGTATTTATGAAATTGACCTCTTAGCTTTAATTGCCCAAACCAATTCCACCGAATCGGCGGGATGAACCGCCATGCCATTTTAAACTTTCAATTACGAAAGGGACAGTCTCCCGCCCAATCCAGAGAAGCTCCTTTCACAAATTAGCTTTTTCAACAGTCACTGCCGCCAAAAGGGCGCTGCCGGTGGCTCCCTTTTCTATGGCCAAAAACCCTTCAAACGGTCCCCTTTTCCATGACCATACACCACCAGATATTCAAAAGCTTAATCTATCTGGGGTTGCTTAGACTTGAGCAGGTTGTCCGAAGCGAGATTTTATCTGGCATGTCTGATATTGAATGTCAATCCCATTAATCTCTCCTGATTAAAACTCGACTATATCAACTCATGGGATTTTACTCTCCGGCTCCTCGGTCAGGCGCCAAAAATCATCGTCCAGGCGAACAATGTCGTCTTCTTCCAGGTAGGGACCGGTTTGGACTTCAATAATGGCCAAGGGGGCCGGGCCAGGGTTTTCTAGCCGGTGCGCCGTATTGAGCGGCACAAAGACGCTTTCGTTGGTGGCCACCCGGCGGACTTCCCGCCCGATGGTCGCCAGGGCGGTCCCCTGCACCACCACCCAGTGCTCGGCTCGCTGGTGGTGCAGTTGCAAACTGAGGCGTTTGCCCGGATCCACCATGATGCGCTTGACCTTGTAGCCCGGCCCCGATTCCATGACCGTATATCGGCCCCAGGGCCGCTCCACGGTTAGGGGCCACTCCGTTTCCACCATCCAGTGTCGGCTCAGTTCCGCCACCAAGTTTTTCACTTCCTGCACCCGGCTCATGGGGCAGACCAGGGTGGCGTCGGGGGTATCCACCACCACCGTACCCTGGAGGCCCACGGTGGCGACGAGGCGTTCCTGGGCAAAGATGAGGCAATCCCGGCTGTCCAGGTTCAGGGTGCGGCCCAGGGCGACATTACCCTGATCATCCTTGGGAAAGAGGTCTAACAGGGCGCTCCAAGTGCCCACGTCGCTCCATCCCATGTCCACTGGCACTACCGCTACTTGAGCGGCTCGTTCCATGATACCATGGTCTAGGGAGATACTGGGGACCTGCGAATAGACCTCCTTCAGGGAAAGCGCCTCCTGGCGCAGCTCTTCCAGGATCGCAGATACTTCCGGGAGATGGCGGGCGAAGGCCTCCAGCACCGCCTTGCGGGTAAACATGAAGATGCCGCTGTTCCAATAGCAATCGCCTTCCAGTATGTAGGCTTCGGCTTGAGCCAAAGGTGGTTTTTCAAAGAAACGGGCCGTCTTAAATGCGCTGCCCTGGCCATCCAGAGGCTCTCCCCGCTTGATATAGCCGTAACCGGTGTCGGGCCGAGTGGGACTGATGCCGAAGGTCACCAGGTAGCCCGCCCGGGCCCAAATAGCTCCCGTGTCCAAAGCCTCCAGGAATTTCTCCTGCTCCCGGATAAAATGATCCGCGGGAAAAACCGCCAGTACATCCTCATCGGTCAATCCCGGGACCCGGACCGCGGCCAGCCCCACGGCCATGGCGGTATTGCGGCCGAAAGGCTCCAGCAGGAGTTGCACCTGTTCCCAGCCTTTCTGGTAAAGATCGAGGCGGATGATGTACGCCTGGGAGGCATTAGTGACCACGGTTATCCGATCCGGAGGGATACGGGGCAAGAGCCGCTCTATGGTGGCCTGGAGCATGGAATCGGACCCCAGGAGGCGCAAAACCTGTTTGGGATATTGGGAGCGGCTCAGGGGCCAGAACCGGGTCCCGGAACCTCCGGCCAGAATCACGGCAAAGACGCGGGGTGATGGCGTTGCGGTCAAAGAGCCTCCCGAAGTGCAGCCAATTCTTCATTTAGTCGGGACTCCACCAAGCCGCGGATTTCCTGAAGCATCTCCGGAGTGCTGGCTTCAAAGCGCAAAACCAGCGCCGGCTGGGTATTGGAGGCCCGCACCAGCCCCCACCCATGAGGGTGCAAGAGGCGCACCCCGTCGATGTCAATGACGGGGAAATCGTTTCTTAACCGGGATTTTAACCCTTCCACCACTTGAAATTTGATTTCGTCGGGGCAATCCCGGCGAATTTCCGGGGTGATGACGGTTCGGGGCAGGTCGGCCAGCAGTTCGGTGAGGTTTTGGTTACCCTGGGACAGTAACTCCAGCAGTCGGCCGGTGGCGTAAATGGCGTCGTCATAGCCGAAATACCGGTCGGCAAAAAACAAGTGGCCGCTCATTTCCCCGGCCAACACCGCGCTTTCTTCCATCATCTTCTGTTTGATGAGGGAATGGCCGGTTTTCCACATGAGCGGCCGGCCGCCGTGCCGGGCCACATCATCGTACAGCTTTTGGGAGCACTTGACTTCGCCGATAATGGTCGCGCCGGGATGCTTCTTTAAAATGGCCCGGGCAAACAAGACCAGCAATTGGTCGCCCCAGATAATCTCCCCCCGGGGGCCGATGACCCCCAGGCGGTCGCCGTCCCCGTCATAAGCCACTCCCAGATCCAGCTTCTGTCCCAGCACCAGTTTCCGCAAATCCTGCAAATTGGCCTCAATGGTGGGGTCCGGCTCATGAGCCGGGAACCGACCGTCGGGCTCGCAGTATAAGGGCCAGATTTCGCAGCCCAACCGTTGGAGCAAAGGCAGCGCCACCGCCCCGGCCGTCCCGTGCCCGGCATCCAGGCCCACTCTTAGAGGACGGGAGATGGTTAAATTTTGGGCCAGATGGTCCAGGTAGGCCGTAGTCACCTCCTGCTCTTCCCGGGAGCCGGCCTCGGTGACGAATTCCCCATGCTCCAGTATGCGGCGCAGTTCCTGAATTTCCTTGCCAAAGATGGTATGAAATCCGCTGCAGATCTTGAATCCATTGAATTCCGGGGGATTATGGCTGGCTGTAACGATTACCCCGCCGTCGGCGGCCAGATGGCGCACGGCGAAATAGAGCACCGGGGTGGGACACAATCCGATATCCACCACCTGGCAGCCGCTGGCGGCCAGGGCTTCCATCAGCCGCGCTTGCCATTCCGGCGAACTGAGCCGGCAGTCCCGGCCCACCGCCAACCGGATTTTCCCCTGTCGCCGGTAATAAGTGCCTAAGGCCCGGCCTAACAGGAAGACCTCTTCTGCGGTCAAATCAGTCCCCACCCGGGCCCGGATGTCATATTCGCGAAAGATTTGAGGGTTCATGGCCCTATCCAAGCACCTTTCCATTCAACTTTTGGATAATAGAGGAATGATACTCAACTTTTTATATGAGAATACACTGGTGCATTCTTTTTAATTCTTTAACAGGAGAGGCTCTTGCAAAATTCATTTTGAGGCTGCGATTTTTCCATGTTGCTCAAAGAAATATCCGGTAGCACAGCGCGGCTGAGGCCGCAACCAAACTGATAAATTAAACTGATTCCTTATTCAAATCAACATGTTGCATGCAAATTCTTTGCCAAAAAACAAGAAACCCAAATTCAGTAGCACAGGCTTTCCAGCCTGTGCGGGCGCAGGCTGAAGCCTGCGCCTACGTAATTTTGCAAGAGGCTCTGGAGGCTCTTGCAAAAGTTTAGCAAAACCGGTCCCGGCTTCTATTCCCCCTCCCCACGGGGGGAGGGGGCTAGGGGGAGGGGGGCGAAGCCGTTTATAACTA
>VGSO01000020.1 GCA_016874945.1 Deltaproteobacteria bacterium | reverse complement strand
TATTCTATTCCAAATAACTAAAAACTAAAAACTCGAAACTCGAAACTCCTATTAACTATCCCGGCTGGCGGTGTGGATGCAGTCGATGTCGCCGTCAGCGGGCAGCAGTTCCACCGGTTCTCCCAGGAGGAACCGGCCCTGGGCGATCCAGTCCTTGAGAATCCCGGCGACCTCCCGGGCCCGCACCAGGCTGGACAGGGGCACCGTGGCCACTTCCTTGCCGTCCAGGGTCATGGAGCCGCTTTTCAGTTGGGCGTAGCTCACGTGGCCCAGGATCCGGCCGGTGCCCGCGGGGTAGTCATGGCCGTAGTCCACGATGGGGGCCAGCAGGTGTTCGTCGGTGATGGCGCAGAAATGGGCGATCTCCTCATTCAGCATGGGGATGGGAATTCCCAGGCCCACGGACAGGGAGCAGCCGTAGCCCAATAGGCTCACCCCCACCAGGAAGCGGCTGTTCATCTTTTTCAAGTCGCCGATGACCATCAGGGTCCCCGCGGGACCCAGGGGGATGCCGTTATCACCCCGGGGCTTGGCCGGGTTATGCTGGCTGCCGGGAAAGACCACGTATCCCACCCCGCCCCCCAGGAAGATGCGGGTGCCGATGCCGATGGTGCGGTAGTAGGGGTCGTTAAAGAGGGGGCTGAGCTGCCCGGCGGTGCAAAAGTTGGCGTTGCCGGCCCGGGGCCTTAAGGGGCCCATGTAGGTATAGATGGTGCGATTGGAGAGGTTCACCGCGCAGTTGTAATTCTGGTAGCAATTGCGGGGGTTGAAGAGCACCGCGTTGAGCAGTTGCTTCAAGGTGATATCCTTTTCCACGTGCTTGTTGGGATAGCAGTCGGTGCCGTAGGCCTCGGCCACCAGACGCACGGATTTTCCCGCCACCAGGTCCTGGATGACGTGGCCCCCGCCGTACTTGAATTCCCCGGGGTAGACCTTGTTCAAGGGGTCATCCTCCGCCGGCTCCGTGGCTCCCAGATATATGTCCACCGCGGCCAGACCGGCATAGGCGGGGACCTGGTTGAGCCACACCTTGGAGGCCTTGATGGGGGGCTTGGTGTGGCCGAAATTAATGATGGCCCCGGAAGAGCACATGGGGGAAAAGGTGCCGGTGGTGACCACATCCACGGTGCGGGCCGCCCCCGCTTCCCCCTTTTTCCGGACGATGTCGATGATTTCCTCCGCGGTGACCACCACGGCTTGACCCCGCTTGATTTTGTCATTAATTTCCTGATAGGTCTTATTTACCTGAAAGTTGGCCATAATCTCTCTCTCAATAAGGGCTTGAGGTGTTTATGCTTCCGGAAATCCTGGGCGAGCCGACGCACTTATTCATCACCAGCCTGATATCGCTCTTCGTTGTCATTGATCCCCCGGGGAATGTGCTCCCCTTTCTGGCTTTGGCGGTGGGGCTTTCCCCCCGGGAATCCCGGGACCTGGCTCTCCGGGGCTGCGTTTTCGCCTTCCTGATCCTGGTTTCTTTCATCGTGTTGGGCCGGCTGATATTAAGCTTTTTCGGCATCAGCCTGCCAGCTTTTCAGATTGCCGGGGGTCTGATTTTATTCCGCATCGCCTTCGACATGCTGGAAGGCCGGGGCCATTTCCAGCGGCTGGACACTTCCAGCAGCCTGCGGGCGGCAGACTACCGGGACATCGCCCTGACCCCCCTGGCGATCCCCTTGCTCAGCGGCCCCGGGGCCATCTCCACCATCCTGGTGCTCACCAGCCGGGCCCGGACCACCCTGGAAGACGGCCTCGTACTGGCTGCTATAGCCCTGGTAATGGCCGCCACCTACCTGGTGTTCCGCTTCGCCGATGGGATCCTGCGCCACCTGAAGGAAAGCGGCATCCGGCTGTTCACCCGCCTCATGGGCCTCATCCTGGCCGCCCTGGCGGTGCAGTTCGTGCTGGCCGGCGTCCGGGCGGCGTTTCCCGGACTGGGATGAGGTTTTTTCGGTCTTCGGTCTTCGGTCTCCGGTCTTCGGCAATTAATACCAAGGTGCATTCAAAAGGTTATTGTCGTAGGGGCGCAATTTATTGCGCCCGTAGAGGTGGGCGTGATAAATCACGCCCCAATTTGCCGTTTGGTTGCGACTTGGTATAATTCCCTATTCCCTATTCCCTGACCCCTGACCCCTGACCCCTGCCTCAATAAAAGTCCACCGGGTCGATCTTCCGGGAGGCCGACCAGTGGAAAAACAGGTTGCTGGGCAGGCCCTGGAAGAGGTAGCGGTTGGGGGGCATCAGCAGCCGCCGGCAGATGGAGGAAAAGGAGTAAAACTCCTTGAAGCAACGCCATACTTCCGCCTCGCACTCTTCCGGGGTCATGTGTTTGGGCAAGAAATTGCAAATCATGCCCAGGTATTTTTCCGCCTCGGGGTTATGGACCCGGCCCTCCTGGTAAAGCCGGTCCCACATGGGGGTGCCCCGCCGGGGGGTGACCACGTTGAAAAAGGCCATGGGCGCCTTGACGCGCCTAAGAAAAGCCAGGGTTTCGTCGAACAGCTCTTTTTTATCCCCATCCAGGCCGAAGATGAAATTGAGAGAATAGAAAATCCCCTTATCTTTGAGGCGGTGCAAAAGCCATTCGTATTCCTTCACCGGGTTCTGGTGTTTGTCGATGGAGTTGATGCTTTCCTGGTTGACGTTTTCGATGCCGATATTCACGTGGTAGCAGCCGGACTTCTTGGCCAGATCCAGAAGTTCCTCATCCCGGGAGGTGTTGATGGTCCACAGGCAGCTCCACTTGATGTTCAGGTGGATGAGGGCCTGGAAGAGGTCCCGGGCGTAATCCCGGTGGCCGGTGAGGTTGTCGTCGATGAAGAAAATATTCCGGAGACCGGTTAAGCGCACGTTGGCCTTAATTTCTTCAATGACTTCCCCCAGGGGCCGGCGGCGATAGGTGTGGCCGTAGACGATGGGCACTTCGCAGAAGGTGCAGTGATAGGGGCAGCCCCGGCTGGTCTGGGTGGGAACGACCTTCACCCGATAGCGGCGGTGGTCCACCAGTTCCAGGCGGGGCCGGGGGAGACCCTTCAGGTCATGGAAGCCGGAGGCCTGGTAGCGTGGCTTAAGGCGCCTAAGCCGGGCGTCTTCCAGCACTTCATGCCACACCGCCTCAGCTTCGCCCACCACCACGGCGTCGCAGTGTTGCAGGGCCTCATCGGGGTGGAGGGTGACATGGAAGCCGCCCATAACCACCGGCACACCCCGGGAACGGAACTCATGGGCAATTTCGTAGGCCCGGATGGAAGTGGCGCAGGTGGCGGTGATGCCCACCAGGTCATAGTCCCGGTTGTAGGGAATGGCGGTCAGACGGTCGTCGGCCAGGTCCACCTGGATACCCTTGGGCGTGAGTCCGGCCAGATAGGGCAGAGTGAGGCCCAGGAGCCAACGGCTCCGGCTGCGCAGCTCCCGTCCTCCGGGGTACTGGGTGGTGGGCTGGACCAGCAAAATTCTCATGCGACTAGGGGCTCCAAAATAAGGATGCACATTTTATTTTATGAAAATCGGCGGGTTCATTACAATACAAAAGACGGAGGGCGGGTGACCGAGCCGGCAACGCCTTCCTCTAGAGGCTTGATATGGGAAAGGCTCAAGTCTTTCTGAGAGGTATGACCTTACCTTTGCCGGGGTCGGGGGCTTCGCCCTGGGGCCCGGGCTTGGGGGGGATGACCGCCAGGCGGACCGGCTGGCCGCCCATGGTGAATTCCTCACCCTTCAGGTGGTCTTCTTCCAGAATCCACACCATGTTCTGGGGAGGGATAGTCAGGACCTGGAGCTCCACCTGGCGCCAACCCTTCTTGACATCGGGGGAGATGTCATTAATGCGGGCGTAAAAGGCGGGCTTACGGTCCAGGTAAACCAGCACCAGATCATTGATTACGGCGTTGATTTTCATGGCATAAATTTTTTACCCCAGATGCACACATTTTTACCCCAGATGCACACAGCTGAACACGGATTTTGCTGGTTCCCAAGCACAGCTAAGGAACCAGGAAAGGTATGATTATATCTGTGTTAATCTGTGTTTCTTTGCGGTTAAATATTCAGGAGGCGACCTCATGGCCGAAGTGGAATTCATTGACCTCGCGCCCCACCTCCATGAAGATCACCGGGGCATGGCCTACTTTCCCTGGCAGGCCCAGAAATTGCGAGACCCTGCCAGCGCCCTGCACACCTTTCACCTCGTTTCCATTACCCCCGAACAGGTGCGGGGAAACCATCTGCACCCCGCGTACGAAGAGTGGCTTTACGTGTTTCACGGCCAAGGCGTCTTATGGTGGGAGACCGGGGCCGGTGAGCTAAAGAAGCGTTTAATGGCCAACGGCCGGACCATGATCTACATCCCCCCCGGCGTGGCCCACGCTTTGGAAAATCCCGGTCCGGAGATTCTCTATTTGATCGCCTGGCGGGAAAGAAGCGGCAGCGCCGCCGCGGAGCTGGACACGGTGCCGAAAGTGCTTACTCACAAATGACACGGATTAGCGCCGGTCAGCAATAATCCGGGGCAATCTGGAGCTTTTGTGAAAATTTTACAACAACCTGCAGAACAGGTCAAGGGGGAGATGGACCGGGGACCGGGGACTGACAACGGGAAATTCTTTTCCCGTCCCCCGTCCCTTCCGGGCCACTTTAAGCAGCTTTTCGGCAAGTCCGCACCGCCAGGCGGGGCTCCCGGGTGATGGGGAGGTTGTAAGAGATTATTTCCAGGGGACCCAACCCCAGGAGGGGAACCAGTTTTTCCGCCCCGGCAAGTTCCCCGGGGGGAAGGTGGGGGCCTTTGAGGGCCAGGGCTACTCCTCCTGGCAGCAGCAACGGGGCCGCCAGGGGCAGGAAGATTTCCAGGCAGAAGGCCGCCCGGGTAACCATTGCGGCGAACCGGGGCCCCCATTGGCGGGCCAGGGTGTGGGTGAGGTGGACGTTTGCCACTTCCACCCCCGTCAAGCGGAGATGAGAGACCATGAACTCCAGGAAAACCGCCTTTTTTTGCCGGGCTTCCACCAGGGTGAGGGCCATATCTGGGAGGACCAACTTCAGGGCCAGGCCGGGGAAGCCGGCGCCGCTCCCCAGGTCCGCCAAAGAGGCGGGTTCCCCCAGGAACGGCAGGACCGCCAGGGAATCAAGGAAATGCTTGGTGACGATGTCCCGGTCGGTGCTGATAGCCGTGAGGTTGACCCGGGTGTTCCAGTGTTGAAGCTGAGCCAGGTACTGCCCGAATTGCTCCAGGGTGTGGGGAGAGAGCTCCAACCCCAGGGCTGCGGCCCCATCCTGGAGGAGGCTGAGGGGGTCCGGTGGGAGGTTTGCGGTATTCAATTTTCAGGTTCCGATGTCTGCCATGCATGGCCACCGATGGGGTCCGAAGCCAGGAGCCAATGGTGCAATTTTCATATCATATTGTCTAACGGAACCAAAGGGAAAGCTTATCGGCTTCGGCGGGGAGACATGACCTCATCCCCGTTTTCTCGCCGAGAATATATTACTGAGGCCATAAAATTGTTCCCACCATCATCAACCGAAGCCCCCAAAAATTAATTTCGGGGGCAGCTGGAATGGGAACCATTAATTGACCTCAGTAATAACTATGACGAATATATTCAGCGCACTAACTGCTGGGTATTTAATTTTGATACAGGGCCGGCATACATATAGCGATTGCCAAAAGTTTTTTCCGATGGTTTTTTGAAGTAGGGGCACAGCGTGCTGTGCCCCTGTACCTTGGGCACGGCTCGCCGTGCCCCTACGGGGAAATTACTTTGGGCAACCCCTAGAAGTATTGCTATATTTGATACCAGATTGCAGTCAAAGGGTGGCACAGGCTTTCCAGCCTGTACAGGCGCAGGCTAAAGCCTGCGGCTACAGAAAATAGCCCTTTGAGCGCAACTCAGTTTGAGAACTATCTTCCCTCGCGCAATGATTTCTGGGATAGGAAAATAAAAGACCCCAGTCGCTTCACTAACTGGGGTCAATTTTATGAGCTAGTGCCCAGGGTTTCTGCTTGTGATTATCTTAGCCTTTAGATCCAAGGCGCAGGCCGCCGTGAATGAAAAAGGTCTCCCCGGCCATGGCTTCGTTGCGGTAAAGCTCACCGATAAGAGAGGCCACTTCCGCCGGCTCAATGAGACGGCCGATGGGCACCTGTTCCAGGATTTTACCCAGGGCCTTCTGGTCCATGCCTTTCACCATGGGCGTGCCCACATACCCCGGGGCAATGGCCACGCAGCGGATTTTGTCCCCCAAGCCGCGGCGGAAGAACTCGGCGGTGATCACTTTGGGCATCACGTTCATGGCCGCCTTGGTGGATGAGTAATTGAGCTGGCCCGCAGTGCCCAGGGAACCGGTGGAGGAAAACAGGCAGATCAGCCCCCGGCAGCCATGGTCGATCATACGCGCGGCGCACTCCCGGACCGTGAGAAAGACCCCGGTGAGGTTGATGTCGATGACGGCCTGGAAGTTGGCCAGGGACATTTTTTTGGTGACCTTGCCGGTTTCCCGGTCGGGAGCCACCAGCAGGCCGTCCCGGATGACGCCGGCGGCCGGGGCCACCAGGTTGAGGCTGCCAAATTTCTCCATGGCCAGGTCCGCCAGCCTGGAGCAATCCTCCTCATTGGTGGTATCACCGGCCAGGGTGGCCACCTGACCGCCCATCGCCTTGATCTCGGCCTCCACCCGGCTCAACCCTTCGGCGCTGATGTCCGACAGCACCACTTTGCCACCTTGCCGCACCCAATATTTGGCCAGCTCTTCGCCGATGCCGCCGGCTCCCCCGGTGATGACGGCCACCGCATCCTTGATATCCAACATGATACTTTTCCCCTTCCCTTTATGAATTAGTCAAATTGAAATATTTGGCGCCGTGGTCCGGCAATGGCCATCCTCAAGCCGGACTGCCCTAAGGATTCTCGGATTCGCTTAGGCCCTTTATGAATTTCTGAAACTGTTCGCCCTGTTTCTTGATAAGGTTTTGAAATTCCAGGGTCGTTGCCGCCAGTCCCAGTCCCTTCTCCTCTGCCAGCATCCGCAGTTGTCTGATGGTGTCTTCCTGCTCCGCCACCTTTTCCTCCAGCTTTTCGTATTTCCGGGCCAAGGCGGCGTACTCCTCCCGGGGGACCATACCCAGCAAATTCAGGTAATCTTTGAAGGAATCCCGGAAGTCCCCTTCCGCTTTTTTCCAGAGATCGAGGTAATCAGGGCTGTCCTCTGCCACTTCATCCAGGCCATATGAAGTCTTGAAAAGCTGGGTGTAATCCTGAAAGCCGAGGAAGCCTCGCTGAACCCACCGGGCCAGGTCTTCCAGCTGCTTCTGACTCCTGGCGGCCTGGAGGAAGGCCTTCCCCCAGAATTCCAAAAAGTGCCTATCCATGTAATCGTCCTCCAGAGGAAATTCTCTCCGCGGGTTACCCCTTGCTGTCCGGCTTTACAGGCGGCGTTGCAGGTGGCACCACAGTTTTAGAGGGTTTGGCGGCCGGCTTCGCAGGTTCCGATGGTTTGGTAACAGGCGCCGTAGGATCAGACGATTTGGCCGTCATCTTGGGTCTAGACGTTTTGTTAGCCGCCTTCGCAAGTTCAGACGGTTTGACCGCCGCCTCTGTAGGCGCCGCGCTTTCCATGGCCTTCTCCAGATCCAACTGGTAGCGCACCGGGCCGCGACGGTCCATAAAACATGAATGCAAGGAACATTCGGAGGTGGGCAGGGACCAGGAGGTGGCCATGGCCACGTGGCCTTTGGGGAACATGGTGACCTCGGCCTCCACCCAATCCAGGGGAGCCAGAGCCGCCTCTTTCTCCACCAGATCGTCCTTTTCGGCGAAGCAGATCTGCCAGTGGATGCCCTTTTCCTTGATGCGCTTGAAATTGAGCGGGCGGTCGAAAAGTTGCACCGGCAGGGTGCCGTCTGCAGCCACCGGGATGGTGTATGAGGCGAAACTCATTTTAGCAACGGCCACCGGCAGGTCGGTAACGTCATGAAGCAGCCAATAGTTGATGGCCGCCGCGGTCTTGCCGATGCCCCGTCCCTTTTCCAGCAGCTTCAGATCCCGGAAAAAGGCGGTTATGGGGTTCTCATTTTCGATGTTCTTGAGTTTGAAGACCCAGCTCAACAGCCCTCCATGCACTACCTGGTTGCCGTTGTCCAGAGTCTTGAAGGCAAGCCCCTCGTCCAGAAATCTCTCGGGTAACTGACCCAGAAAGGCCCCGATGCCCTTGCTGCGGGTGCCGTCCATGGGGGCCACGCAGGTAATCAGGGCATCCACCAAACCATCCAGTTCCCCGGACAGAAGATTGATCACCGCGGTGAATCCCCCCTGGCAGTAGCCGCATAAGGTCACCGCTTTGCCATGTCGGTCCTTCACCTGCTGGCAGAACAGTCGCGTATCCAGGCAGTCTTCCTCTCCGGTTAATAGCTGGACGGCCGGAGTGGCATGGATATCTTTAACGATGCGGATATAGGTGGGAATGCCATGGTTGGCAAAACAGTGCACAAAGCTCTTGTCTTCCCCGGGCAAAAAGGCCATGATGTTGGCCCCCAGGACATAGGGGGGAATAATGAGGAGGGGCTTCCCCTTCTCCCGGACTTTGACCTCTTGATGCCGGGGCAGAACTTGATAAAGATAGAAGCGATCGGTCTCCGCCACCTTTATATAGCCCCCGTCATCGAAGTGCAGGCCATATTCCGGTTCAATGTCGCGAATGGCCTGGGGGTAGGTATGGACCAACAACTGCATCACTTTGGCCTGCCGGGCCATGAAGGTGGCAATGTCTTCTCCTTCGAGGCCGAAGACGGTATTCAGCCAGGATTGAAAGACCCCCTCCATAAATTGCACATGGAAAGCATTCATAGCCCTCAGGCCGTTGATCAGCCCCTTTTCCCCCAGCTGCAGGTTAGTTTGTATAAGGGCAAGATAGTCACCGATGGTATTGTGGGGTGGATGCTGTTTGAGCTTGTCTCTCTCCAACGCGCGTAAGGAACCCAGGGCGGTCAAGGAAGGAGCCATGAAATCCTGCACACTGCGGCACAACCCCAGCCAATAGGTCTGGGTCGCCTTGGCCTGGTCCAGAATGGCCGTCATCACTTGTTCGTTGATTTGCACAGCCTTTTCCAAGGCGAGGGTTGGAGATTCATATATCTCGCCAGTTAAACCAACCTGAGGTTTCATGACTCACTCCCTTGATCTATCGTGCTAACAACCCGGATTAGGCAAAGAAGCCTTCCATCTTTTGAAAACTGTCGTCCACGGCCTTCTTAAAGGTTTCGCTTCCCTTGGTGCAGGCCTTGAGCCATTCGGTGAAGACCCTTTTCCCCTCCTTGGGAAGCATCATGGCCTGTTCCAGGGTCAGCTGTAACATCCTTTCGGTCTGCTCCTGGAGCAGGGTCATGGCGTTGAACGTGTTGTCAAAAGCGGCCTTGTTGAACTCCATCATCTGATTCATATTTTGTTTCTGGTTCATTCGATTCCTCCAGTATTAAACTCAGGGACCATTTCCCCATAAAGTGATGATTTAGGAAAGCGCCGGCTACTCCTGGCGCTCAAATCTACCTGCAACAATTTAGGCGGACTTGGCCTTTTCGCCCTTTTCCGCTTCAGCCAAAATGGCATCCAGTTTTTTAAAGCTGTCGTCCACCACCTTCTTGAATTCTTCGCAACTCTTTTTGTAGGATTTGGTCCACTCCGCCAGACCCTTTTTGGCCTCTTCGGGAAGATTGACCATCTGCCCCCAGTACATGCTGGCCATGCGCTCCATCTGCTCCTGGAGCATCATCACGGCGGTGAAGGAATTGTCGAAGGTGGTTTTGTAGAAGTCGATCATTTGCTTGGCCATTTTTTTCGGGTCCATCATCATCATGATTTTTTCTCCTTGGGGCTACGAAAGCCGAGATTTTCTTCTAATGTAAATCCTGGGGAGATGCTTGTCAAGGAAAATCTTTTGCATTGCAAAAATTAATATAGCCAATTGATACGTGATAATTTATATTTTAATTGCATTTAGCAAAAATATTTTATAGACTTTCTCCCAGGAGAAGACCATGGCGGAAAAAGTGGTGCTAAAAAAGTATGCCAACCGGCGCCTTTACGATACGGAAAAGAGCGTCTTCGTGAGCCTGGGCCAGGTGGCCGAACTGGTCAAGCAGGGGCGGGAGATAGAGATCAGTGACGCCAAAAGCGGGGAGGATGTCACGGCCTTTATCCTGACCCAGATCATCCTGGAGGAGGCCAAAAAGAAAACCCTGCTGCTCCCGGTATCCCTCCTCTATCTGCTTATCCGCTTTGGGGACAGTGTTTTGAGCGAATTTTTCGACAAGTACCTGGAGCAGATCCTCAAGAATTACCTGGCCTATAAAAGTGCCATGGATTCTCAGTTTCGGAAGTGGCTGGAGCTGGGCCAGGACCTTTCCAACCTGACCCAAAAGGCCATGCCCGGTTTGACCCCCTTCCCGTCCTGGATGGAATTCTTCTCCGGGAAAACCCCGGAAAAAGATGCGGGCGAAGGGGAAGGAGGGCGGTAAAAGTCAGCGGCGGCCCTGAGCTGCGCGGCTCAGGAGCATGCAGCCCCTGGTTATGCCCGCGCCGTCCACCCTTCTCATGGTAAGTACTTGATCATCAACACCAGGTCGGATTCAGTACCCTGCAGGTCCCTCACAAAACCCTTCAAGTTGGCCACTTCCTTAAAACCCATCTTTTCAAACAGGTAAAAGGCCTTGTCCAGGACCGGCGGGATTTCGATGCTGATCTGTTCCAGACCCAGGCGGGTGGCAATGTCGATGAGGTTTTGCACCAGCAGGGTCCCCAGCCCCCGCACCCGGTATTGGCTGGAGGTCGTCAGCCGCACCTCCGCCTGGTGCTTGGTCCAGCCGATGGGGTTGAAATGGAGGGTGGCATCCCCTACGATGTTGCCGTTATGCAAGGCGATGAGGGGAAGTACGGTGTCATAGTCCAATTCATAAATCCAATTCTCGATGACCTTGGGGTCCGTCACGTCCTCCTTGAGGCAGAGGCGGTCCTCCGGGGGCAGGCTGCCAAAGTATTCCAGGAGGGCGGCCCCATCCACCTTCAGGAGGGGCCTTAGGGTGACGGGCGTCCCGTCTTCTAAGGAGATGCTTTTGGGATAGGTTTTGATGAGTATCTCCGACAGGGTGTCCATGCTTGTCTCCCGATAAATTATACCATTTTCTCTTTCAAGTGCAACAAACTTAATCTGTAACTTATTGATAATCCGTAATTATCTTTACCGAAAACCGAAGACCGAAGACCGAAAACCGTATTAATGCGGTGGGGCAGCCCCAGGGCCCCTTAAAAATACCAGCCCCGCTCCACGATCATCGCATACCCCATGCCGCCTCCCACGCACAGACTGGCCAGGCCCACCTGGACCTGGCGCTTTTGCATCTCGTACATGAGGGTTACCAAAATTCTGGCGCCGCTGCAGCCGATGGGGTGGCCCAGGGCGATGGCGCCGCCGTTGACGTTGACGATCTCCGGGGACAGTTGGAGTTCCTTCAGGCAGGCCAGGGATTGGGCGGCAAAGGCTTCGTTCAATTCCACCAGTTCGATTTTTTTTCCCCGTTCCTCGCTCACCTTGTCGATGGCGTGGCGCACCGCGTAGATGGGACCGGTGCCCATGAGTTCCGGTTCGCAACCTGCGCAAGCGTAAGCGTCGATCTTGGCCAGGGGACGGATGCCCATTTTCAAAGCCCTTTCCAAGGACATGATGAGGAGAGCCGCGGCGCCGTCATTGATGCCAGAAGAGTTCCCTGCAGTGACGGTACCGTGCTTGTCAAAAGCTGGCTTCAGTTTCCCCAGCTTTTCCGCGGTGCTGCCGAAGCGGGGAAATTCATCGGTGTCAAAGATGATGGGCTCCCCCTTTCTCTGGGGAATTTCCACGGGAACGATCTCATCCTTGAACCGCCCGGACTTGATGGCCGCCTCCGCTTTCTGCTGGCTGTAGGCGGCAAAGGCGTCCTGCTCCTCCCGGCTGATCTTGAACCTTTCAGCCACGTTCTCCGCGGTGATGCCCATGTGCGTATCCCCGAAGGAACACGTCAACCCGTCATGAATCATGGTATCCAACACCTGCACATGACCCATGCGGGCCCCCCACCTGGCCTGGGGCAGCACAAAGGGGGCCTGGCTCATGCATTCCATCCCCCCGGCCATGACAATTTGCGCGGCCCCGGCCTGGATTTTCTGGGTGGCGGTGATCACCGCCTCCATGCCTGAACCGCACAAAGCGTTGAGGGTGAGGGCCGGAGTGTATTGAGAAATATCGCCCAGCATCGCAGCTTGCCGGGCGGGATTCTGGCCCTCCCCGGCCTGCAGCACATTCCCCATAATGACCAGGTCCACTTCATCCTGCCGGATCTTGGCCCGGCGCAGGACTTCCTTGATGACGATCCCGCCCAGTTCCACTGCCGGTACATCCTTAAGGGCACCTCCAAAGGCGCCGATAGCGGTCCTGGCGGCGCTGGCGATCACCACCTCTTGCATCTGTCTTCCTCCTTCCGTAGGCTCGCTAAGGGGTTCCCGGTTGCAACTCCTTGACTAGAAGAGCGATATCGGCATACTGCTGGCTTTGGAGATCTTTGACATAGTTTTTCAATACGGTTAACTGGCTAAATCCGGCCCGCTGAAAGGCCCGGATGACGCCCTCCCGGGTGGTCACGATTCTGGCCAGGAGTTTCTTCACCTTGCTCTGGTAGGCCAAATGGGTGATCTCCTTCAGGAGCGCCGTCCCCAGCCTCCGGCCCTGGAACTCGGGGGTGATGGTGACCCGCACCTCGGCCACATGGCGCCCCCAGCCAAAGGTCTGGTAGTGGAGGGTGGCATTGGCCACGATGCGGCCGTCATCTTCCGCCAGGATGGGCAAGACCCGATCATAATTGAGATTGCGCACCCACTTCTCAATCAGTTTGCGGTCAGTCACATCGTTGCGCAGAGAGCGCCGGTCTTCGGGCGCCAGACTGATAAAAAAACTGTAAAGGGCATACTGATCATCGCGAGTCATGAACCTCAAAGTCAGGCTGAGACCATCGGGAAGAGTGATCTTCTTGGGATATTCTTCAAACATGGCCCCTCCTTTCCCAACACCTGACATCCCCCAGGCCGGGTAGAAAGACGCATTTGCACTCGTGCCGGACTAACTTCACCACTCTTTCCCCCGTCACACGAAAATTTTCCTCAAATCCCTGACAACAAACCCGGGACTCTCTATCCCAAACCCGGGCATCTTCTGCACCACCTTCCCAGAATTTGTGCCCTAGCTAAATGTAAACGCAAAATGGGCTTTTTGCAAGCCCTCCCTCCTGAGTTCCCAGCAATCTCCTTTCTTGCAGCGAAGATCCTTTAATTCTGTAATTTTCCATTTCCAGCGTTTAGGCGGCATGATCCTGTCGGTGGTGTCGTAGGCCGGACGCAAACCAGCAAATTTTCATAGATCTTTCTTGTTTCCAGACATTCCACGTCACTTGCCCGAAACCAAAACTTTGCCAAAATGCCAAAAAATTGGTGATATGCTGGCTGTATGGCAACCGGTAAATTACTTGCCGATGCAGAATTCCCCGAAGATGCGGTCCAGGACCGCGTCGCCCACTTCTTCGCCGGTGATTTCCCCCAGTTCCCCAATGGCTTCCTGGAGTTCCAGGGCCGCCAGTTCCCAGGGGACTGGGGTTTGTTTTAGGAGGGCCAGGGCCTGGTCCAGACAATCCAGGCAGCGGCTAAGGTGCTGGTAGTGCCGGGCTTGGGTAAGAATTTCTCCTTGGGTTTTCACCCCGCCCCCCAGGGCCAGGTCCACGATGCGGCCCTTGAGTTCCTCAATGCCGGCGCCGGTGAGGGCGGATATGGGGGCGATGGGAAAGGGCGAAGCCTCTTTTAGCCGGTTTTCGGAAAGTTGTTGGGGCAGGTCAATCTTGTTAATCACCGTTAGGGCCGGCCGCCCCGCCAGTTCCGCCAGCCCCAGGCGATCGGCCTCCTCCAGGGGCTGACTGCCGTCCACCATGTAAAGGATGAGGTCCGCCTGGGCCAGGCGCTCCCGGGTGCGCGCCACCCCCATTTCCTCCACCCGGTCCTGGGCTTCCCTCAGCCCCGCGGTGTCCATGAGTCGCACCGGCACGCCGCTTAGGGTGATGGACTCCTCGATGAAGTCCCGGGTGGTGCCGGGGATCTCCGAGACGATGGCCCGCTCCAGGTTCAGCAGGCGGTTGAGGAGGCTGGATTTCCCCACGTTGGGCCGCCCGGCGATGACCGCCAGCAGCCCTTCCCGTAGCAGGCGGCCTTGCTGGTAGGTGGCCAGGAGACCTTGAAGCCCCCGGGCCAGCTCAGCGATGCCGGGGGCCATGGCCTCGGGGGCCAGTTCCTCGGCTTCTTCGGGAAAATCCAGGGCGGCTTCCACCCGGGCCAGGAGGTCCAGGAGGGTTTCCCGGCTCTCCCGCAGACGCCGTCCCAGGCCGCCCTCCAGGTGACTGGCGGCCACTTTCAGGGACGCGGCGGTGCGGGCCTGGATCACCTCCAGCACCGCCTCGGCCTGGGTCAGGTCCAGGCGCCCGGAAAGAAAAGCCCGGAGGGTGAATTCCCCCGGGCAGGCCAGGCGGGCGCCGTGGTCCAGAGTCAACTCCAGGATGCGGCGCAAGACCCCGTAGCCCGAATGGCAGTTGATTTCCACCACGTCTTCCCGGGTATAGGTATGGGGGCCCCGCATGAGGGTGAGGAGGACCTCGTCAACGACTCCTCCGTCAGGATCAATGATGCGGCCCAGGTTAAGCCGGTGGGAGCGCCAGGCGCCCCGGGAATGGTTAGGATGGAAGAGGCGGCGGGCGATGGTTTCGGCCTGGGGGCCACTCAGGCGCACGATGCCGATGCCTGCTTCCCCCAGGGGGGTGGAAATGGCCGCGATGGTGTCGGGGTGATCGGAAGTTTCGAGTTTCAAGTTTCAAGTTTCGAGTGGGGGGTGTAGAAACTTTAAAATCCCCCTAAATCCCTCTTTGGAGAAGGGGGACTTAAAAAGCTCCAGTAATCAGGTCTCCTTTTAATTTCCCCCTTTTTTAAAGGGGGTGATAGGGGGGATTTCCAAAGCTCATCCGGAGGCGGCGGATTCCTCCTGGCTTTCCCGTTTCCGGGCCGGGGAAATTACCACTTTTTTATAAAGCCCTTCCCCCCGGCTCATAGTTTTCAGGTCCTTGTCGCCCTGGAGGGCCAGATGGATGATGCGGCGGTCGTAAGGGTTCATGGGACTTAAGGTGACGGCCTTGCCGCTGCGCTTAACCTTCTCGCCGTACTTGAGGGCCATCTGGGTCAAGGCGTCATTGTGCCGGGCCCGGTAGGCTTCTACGTCCAGGGTGATACGGATTTTTTTCCGGGTCTTTTTGGACAGGATCTTGGTCACCAGGTACTGCAGCGCGTCCAGAGTCTGCCCCTGCTTGCCGATGAGGACTCCCGGGTCCTCGGTTTCTATGCGCAGCACGATGCGGTCGTCCTCCTGCTCGGCGGTGACCCGCCCCGGCTCGTGCATCTTTTCCAGGAACTCCTGTAAAATTTCCCGACCCTGGGCCAGCGTGGACTCGCCGATTTCCCCGTCTTCCCGCAGGGCGGCGCGAATTTTGGCTTTGCGGCTGCCCAAGCCGAACAACCCGGGGGAGCCCACGGACACGATTTCGATTTCCAATTGCTCCGACGGGACCTGGAAATGGGCGCAGGCGCTCTCTATGGCCTCTTCGGTGGATTTGCCTTCAAACTCCTGAAACTCCATTAAAACTCCCCCAGGACTTATGCCAGGTACTTGTTGGTGTAATACTGCTGGACGATGGACAACACGTTGTTGACCAGCCAGTAGAGAACCAGGCCCGAGGCGAAATTCAGAAAGAGAAAGGTGAAGATGATGGGCAAAAACATCATCATTTTGGCCTGGGCCGGATCTCCCGGGGAGGGGGTCATTCTTTGCTGAATAACCATGGTGGCCCCCATCACAATGGGGGTGATGAGCAAGGGGTCCTTGGCGGACAGGTCAATGAGCCAGACGATGTCGGTAAAGGGAACGGTGTTCAGAAAGGAGGCATGCCGCAGCTCAATGGCGT
>VGSO01000019.1 GCA_016874945.1 Deltaproteobacteria bacterium | reverse complement strand
GAGGACGGGGAGCCGATCACTCCCAACCGTTCCGTACCATCGATGATCCTGTCCAGTTCGCGTTCTGATGAAGCCATAGGTTCATCTCCCCGATTCGCTACGGTAACCGTGCATGGCAAAAAAGACTTCTCCAATATCGCCTTCGTAGCGCTCAGACAAGCGTTGGGTGGCAACTTGGCGAAAAGTGGGAACAGCGCCGGCCAAGGCCTTAACGGTGCGGTCTGCGAGATAAAGTGGATAAGGCTCAAGAATCGAAGGCACCGCGCACTGGTATTTAAGGCCCTGGACAACTACAGCCAAGCGGTGCGGGTTGAGGGCTACTTCTTTGGCTGTCTCAATCCGCAGCGCCGGCAGCCAATCGTGTGGTTTGTAGTAAAAAATATAAATCTCTCCCAACCCGCTGATTATGTCAGACGCCAGGGAACTTGCCTGAGTTCGCAGATCCTCAGGCAAACGACCAGTATCCAAATGCCAAGGACCTTTAGGCGGTTCCAATCTCATCGGCCGCGTGAGTTCCCCTGGCTGCAGCAAAAATGTTAAGAGGCCCCGGTCGTCATGCCTCTCATCGAATTGAATCATCCGTCCAATTTCGCGCTTGGAAGAGTACTTGGGTAATCCCAAGTAATGCTTGTCCGAACGCTGGGGGCGCAGGATGCTGCGGTACGCCGCCAGATATTCGAGGCAGTTCTCTATGAATTCCTGAGAGCAACGAAGTTCGGGACATTCCGGGGCCTGGTTGAGCGCCTGGTTGAAATAAATTATCGGCAGAGTGAACGTCTGATCCAGCAAAACCAGATCATGGGGAGCGCCGGTGGCGAGGATTAATTCTTTCCCCAGCATAACAGCCCGAAGAACCGTACTCGTGTCGGGGTGATGGGGTTCTATCGAATTAACAAGATTTTTACTCTTGGGGTATGATTATTAATTAAGGAGGAATATTGCAGGAGAAATTTATGAAATATACCCCTTAAGGTGTAGATTTAGAACCAATGGTTCTCTTCTTCCATTTTGATATAAATAACAAAGGTCATAAAAGTCAAATACTGCATTAGTAGAGTGTATTATTTCATGATGATTAGGACATATTAAAATTAAGTTATCTAATTCATCAATCCCACCTCTTGAAAGATAAACTATATGGTGGCCATAGCATGCTCTAACTCCATAAAGAATGATTGGATCAAAAGCACATATCTGACATCTTCCAAGATATTTTTCCTGTAATAATTCTGCATGTCTTCTATTTCTCTTGAAAATGCGTTTTAAAAATGATTTTCTTTTTTCAGATGGCCCGATATGATATTTAGTTATCGCTTCTTTAACTGAATTTTCATCCTTTTCAAACGACTTTTCTAAAAGTTCTTCGTCGATAATTTGATAAGCCCTTGGCTCAAGCGATAAAAATTTAGACCATTCGACTAAAATATTTGCATCATCCGGATTTAAAACTCTTATCGTTTGGAGAGATTGTCCAATTAAATCTTTAGATTTTATTTTTCTGCCAGATTTAAATTTAAGAGTAAGTAATAACTCGTTCAAATCTGGACCATCTGATGAAAAATAGGCCGAATTTTTAATATCTCCCCAAACTCGATATTTTCCATACTTATATTCGGGAGGATTAAAAGTCTTTCCAATCACTATTAATTTTGCAACAAGAATATATTGTATCCCACCTTGGGCAGGTTTCCCTGTTACGAGCCACAATCTTTCTCCTATTTGAATTTCCGAATGAAGCCGTTTTTGGTTTGAATTGAAATGGAAACCAGCGCCTTCATTCAAATCTCTTAAATAATTATCCCATCGCCAATAAGCCAATAAGTCCATTTTTATCCCGTGGCCGAAGTGGTGGTAATCAAGGCAAGACTGCCATCTAAGGTTCTTTCCGTGATTACTGAGGATCTGCCGCCATATTTTCGCCGGAAGGCTTCCCTGACCTCATCTGAGGCCACAAGCAAAGCAATGAGTTTACCGCAGAGGAGAGAGGAGTAGGGAGGCACGGAGCCCAGAACGAAAGCGTCCAAAGCATGGTGCAATCTTGCTCTCCTACCCTCCTTGTCCCATCCCACCCAGCGGTCCCTGGGGGCCAGGCTAAAAACCGGATCACCCAAGCCAAATAAACCCATCAGCTTGTCATTGTGTTCATCTACCACCAGGAATCTTAGCCGACGTCCATACCCTGAAGATACCGGGATACTCCAGTGCAGACAGGCGTAACGAAAAAGTAACTCCTCTTTGGAGTCACGCCTCACTTCTACCAAGCGCGGTTGAATCTTTGCCGGTTCCACCTCCCTTCCAGCTGCGAAGTGGTTAATAAGTTTAGGTTCATATTTTTGGAGACCTTTCCTGGCTTTTTCAAGTCTGGCCTCAACGGCCATAGCATGAAGCTGCCGTAAGTTCTCTTTGGAAGCATTGCGGGGCGGGAGGATGTGGGATCCTGCGACCATAAACCCTTGCTGCTCCAAAGAGGTGATTATTAGATGCCTTAGTTCATGAGGTTCCACTGTATTTCCTTTACGATTATTAATCCTTTCTAACAGAATTCTGGGGACTTGTAAAACTGGATCATTTTTATCTCCCTACCCATCCTCCAATGATCCAACTTTCTATCTTCATCCAATTCACCGAATTTTGGAAATTTTAGAAATTATTCAAATTTTCCCAAGGGCATCTCAATCCTTGAAACGCCCCCTGTCCCCAGTTTCAAGAACTTTTTATCCCGGCCCGGAAAAAAACTCCTTGACTATGTTTTTACCCCTGGGGTATAAACCTCTGAGGTTGTACCAAAAAGCACAAGGAGCACGGCATTGGAATTACCGGAAGCCTTGAGCGATTTTTCCTTTGTCCTGGTCTATCTCGTGGCCGCGGCTTTATTCGCCATGGGACCTATCATCATTGCCTACCTCATTGCCCCCAAGAGCTTCGGCAAATCCCGGGACGCCATTTACGAATGCGGCATGCCCATCATCGGCAGCGCCTGGGTCCAGGTGGCGGTGGTTTACTATCTCTTCGCCCTGCTGTTCCTGGCCTTCGATGTGGACGTGCTCTTCCTCTTCCCGGTGCTGCTGGCTTACAACAAGGGCTATGCATGGCAGGATTTCATTGAAATAACCATGTTCATAGGCATTCTCTCCCTGGTGATCGTCTATGCCTGGTGCAAAGGGGTTTTCAGTTGGAAGCGAAAACAGGTGAGCCCTTAATCAGTTTCGGTCTGCTGGAAGAGGCCCTGAATCTGGCCCGGGCCAATTCCTTGTGGCCCATTACCTTCGGTCTGGCGTGCTGCGCCATTGAAATGATGGCCGCGGGCGCGTCCCGCTTCGATCTGGACCGCTTCGGGGCCGGCGTCTTCCGGCCGTCGCCGCGCCAGTCGGACCTGATGATCGTGGCCGGCACCATCTCCAAGAAGATGGCCCCGCCCATCGTCCGCCTCTGGGATCAGATGCCTGCGCCCAAGTGGGTCATTGCCATGGGCAACTGCGCCATCTCCGGCGGTCCTTTTTATTATCCCAACCAGTATGCCATCGTGCCCGGCGCCGACCTCATCATCCCCGTGGACGTGTACGTGCCCGGCTGTCCGCCCCGGCCCGAGGGGCTCATTGAAGGCATCCTGGTGCTGGAAGAAAAGATCACCCAACGGGGCCGTCTCAGGAAGTTCAGAGATGTTAAGTGAAAAAATCCAAAAGGCCCTAGCGCCCCTGAACCTGGAAAAGGTGGCGGCCGGCGATTACAGCAAGACCGGCTATCACCTGGAAGCGGCGGCTCAACCCGGCCAGATGCCGGCGGTGGCCCAGGCCCTGCTGGACACCGGGTGTTTCCTGGAGTCCCTCACCGCGGTGGACTCTTCCCGGGAATCCTTCACCCTGGTGTACCACTTCGCCAATTTTTACGAATTGTGCCGCACCGTGGTCCACGCTCCCCTGGCTAAGCCGGCCGCAGCCCCCACCATCAGCCACATCTACGCCGGGGCCGACTGGTACGAACGGGAAGTGTACGACCTTTACGGCATCCGCTTCGCCGGCCACCCCAACTTGAAGCGCCTTCTGCTGCCGGAAGACGCGGATTTCCATCCATTACTCAAAGATTTCGGAGCAACCCAGGAAAATGTTTGAACGGGGACTGGAAGAAAAGACTTTCTGGCTCAATTTAGGCCCCCAGCACCCCAGCACCCACGGGGTCTTGCGGGTCCTTTTGGAGATGGACGGCGAGTACATCGTCACGGCGGAGCCGGTCATCGGCTACGGCCACCGGGGCCACGAGCACATGGCGGAAAACCGCAACTACCAGCAGTTTCTGCCTAACATGGGCCGGGTGGACTATCTCCACGCCCTGGCCTTCAACCAGGGCTACTGCATGGCGGTGGAAAAGCTCATGGGCATCAAGGTGCCGGAGCGGGCCGAGTACATCCGGGTCATCACCGCGGAGATGAACCGCCTCACCTCCCACTTCCTGTGGGTGGGCGCCTACCTCATGGACCTGGGAGCCTTCACCCCTTTTCTGTACTGCTTCGACGACCGGGAGCACCTCCTGGACCTGTTGGACCGCATCACCGGCTCCCGTCTTACCTACTGCTTCTACCGGTTCGGGGGCGTGCCCGTGGATTTGGACGAGGAGTTCATCGCCGGGACCCGGGCCTTCATCAAGCGTCTGCGCAGCCGCTGGCCGGACTACGACAACCTGGTCACCAAGAACATTATCTTCATCAAACGGACCAAGGACGTAGGCGTCATCACCAAGGAGCAGTGCGTGCAGTACGGCCTCACCGGCCCCATGGTCCGAGGCAGCGGCATTGCCTACGACATTCGCAAAAGCGAGCCGTACTCCGCCTATCCCGAGTTCGATTTTGAAATTCCCATCGGCGACAACGGCGACGTCTACGACCGCTACATCGTGCGCATACGGGAGATGGAGCAGAGCCTGCGCATCATGGAGCAAGCGCTGAACAAGCTCCCGGAAGGCCCCATCATGGCGGAAAAGGTGCCCAAGCGCCTCAAACCCGCGGCTGGGGAAGTTTATCAGGCGGTGGAAACGGCCCGGGGTGAATTCGGCTGCTACATCGTCAGCCAGGGCGACATCAAACCCTACCGCATCAAGCTGCGGGTGCCGTCCTTCGCCAACCTGAGCATCCTGCCCGAAGCCTCCGTGGACAACCTGGTGGCCGACGTGGTGGCCATCCTGGGCTCCATTGACGTGGTGGTCCCGGAAGTCGACCGGTAACTTAACGGACGAGCTGAGCTATGAATTTCATGGTGCAAACTTTGGGAACTGCAGGGGCCACCATGGTGGTGGGCCTCATCGGGGTCATGGCCCTGGTCGCGGTAAACGCCTTGTTTCTCATCTGGATGGAGCGCAAAGTCTCGGCCCACATGCAACTTCGCCCCGGCCCCATGGAAGTGGGCTGGCACGGCGCCATTCAGACCATCGCCGACGCGATAAAGCTCATGGGCAAGGAACTCATTACCCCGGAAGAAGTGGACCGGCCCATTTTCTGGCTGGCCCCCATCGTGATCTTTCTGCCGGTGTTGCTCTCTTTCCTGGTGATTCCCTTTTCCGCCTCCTGGATCATCCGGGACATGAATGTGGGGATTGTCCTCATCCTGGCCTTCTCCACCCTGGCGGTGCTGTCCATCCTCATGGCGGGCTGGTCTTCCAACAACAAATACGCGGTCCTGGGGGCCATCCGCTCCGTGGCCCAAAACGTGGCCTACGAGATTCCGCTTCTCATCACGGTAATGAGCATCATCCTCATGGTGGGATCCTTCAAGCTCACCGACATCGTGGCGGCCCAGGAGCGCCTCTGGTTCGTTCTGTTACAGCCCGTGGCCTTTATCTTATATATTATATGCGCCACCGCGGAGACCAACCGGGCGCCCTTCGATATCCCGGAAGCGGAGTCGGAGCTGGTGGCCGGGTTCCACACCGAATATAGCGGCATGCGCTTCGCCTTGTTCTTCCTGGCGGAATACACCAACATGTTCATCTGTTCGGCCATCGCCGCGGTCCTGTTCCTGGGCGGCTGGCATGGGCCGATCCTCCCCGGGGTGGTCTGGTTCCTCATCAAGGTCTATTTCGTCATCTTCCTGATGATGTGGTTCCGCTGGACCTTCCCCCGGACCCGGTTCGACCAGCTCATCACTTTTGCCTGGAAAATTTTAATTCCCCTGGCCTTCGCCAACCTGCTCATCACCGCCCTGGTTCTGAAGCTCAGATAAGCCAGGGGCAACAACCGGAATGAAGGTTAAACGGCAATGATCGATTATTTCAAAGAAGTTCTGGGTGGTTTCTACAGCCTGCTGGCGGGCATGGCGGTCACCATCCGCTATTTCGTCAAGCCCATCGTCACCGTCCAATACCCCCGGCAGAAGATCGAGATGTCGCCCCGCTACCGCGGCTACCCGCAGCTCATCATCGATCCCGAGACTCATGTTCACCGGTGCATCGCCTGCGACATGTGCGCCCGCATCTGCCCCTCCCAACTCATCACCGTGGAAGGGACCAAGTTCCCCGGGGAAAAGCAGAAGCGCGCCACCAAGTACATCCATGAACACCAGTATTGCAGCCTCTGCGGCCTGTGCACCGAGGTTTGCCCCACCGATGCCCTGGAGTACTCCAAGGAATACCGCCTGGCGGGCTTTCGGCGGGAGGACGCCGTTATCGATCACCTGGTCTTGCTGCAACAGCGGCAGTATGCTGTGGGTCTGCCTGTAACTCCCATTCCGACGGAAGCTGAAATTGCGGCTGCCATGGCGGAGGAAGCCGCTGCCAAAGAAGCTAAAGCTAAAGCCGCGGAAAAGGCCAAGGCTAAAGAGGCTCCCGCTGAGGAGGTCAAAAAATGAACTTCTTAAGCAGCCTTACCACCCCCCAGGGAGTGGCCACCATCGCTTTCATCATGGTGGTGGGGGCGACCATTGCCGGCGCCCTCATTGCGGTGCTGGCCCGGAACATTTTCCACAATGTCCTGGGGCTGGCCCTATCCCTGATGGGCGTGGGGGGCTTGTTCCTTTATCTCAACAGCCCCTTTGTGGCCCTCATGGAAATCCTCATCTACGTCGGAGCCATCTGCATCGCCATCTGCTTTGCCATCATGCTGTCCGAACCGCTGTACCTGTCCAAGCCGCCCCGGAACCCCTTGAAAATTCAGGGTGCAGTCCTGGGCGCGGGCGCGGTGTTCGCCTTCCTGGCCCTGCTGGTGAAGCAGACCAAGTGGACGCCGGCGCCGGAGCGCAGCGCCGATTGGTCCATCGAAACCCTGGGGCATTATTTGCTGAAGAATTACGTTCTCATCTTTGAACTGGTCTCCTTGCTCCTGCTGGTCGCCATGCTGGGCGCCATTGTCCTGGCCCGGGGCGGTCGCGGCAGTTCTTAACCGAGGTTTAGAGATGCTTATTTTTAACCAATTGTCGACTTACTTGTACCTGGCCCTGGCGCTCTTCGCCATCGGCCTTTACGGCGTGCTAGCCCGGCGGAATTTGATCGCCATGCTCATTTCCATTGAGCTGATTCTCAACGCCGCCATGATCAACTTCATGGCCTTCAACCGCTTCCTGGCCCCCCACCCCGCGGTGGGCCAGGTCATTACCCTGTTCATCATGGCCGTGGCTGCGGCCGAGGCGGCCATCGCCTTGAGCATCATCGTGGCCGTGTACCGCAAACTCAAAACCATTAACGTGGAACAAGCCACGGAGCTTAGGGGTTAATCATGGGCGATCCGATTCTCCTCGGCTGTCTGGCAACGGTGATTCTGCCTCTTTTGGCCTTTGCCATTATTATGATCTTTACCTGGAGGCATCATAAGCTCTCCCTGGCTATCTCCCTGGTCGCCTCCACCATACCGTTGATCATTGCCTGGATTTTCTTCTTCAAGCTGGCCGGTCTCAAGCAGCCCATAATCTATCAATTTGACTGGCTGATCTCCGATCAAGTGAAGGTGCCCTTCGGGTTCCTCCTGGACCCCACCAGCCTATTGATGTTAGTCATCGTGGCCACCATCAGCTGGCTGGTCCAGGTTTACTCCATCGGGTACATGGGCGGCGATCCGGGTTTCGGGAGGTATTACGCCTTCCTGTCGCTGTTCGCCATGTCCATGATCGGCATCGTCATCTCCAGCGGCCTGCTCCAGGTCTTCATCTCCTGGGAACTGGTGGGTCTGGCTTCATATCTCCTCATCGGCTTTTGGTATGAGAAATTCTCCGCCTCGGAGGCCGGGAAAAAGGCTTTTGTGGTCACCCGCTTCGGAGACATCGGCTTTTTTATCGGCCTGGTTTTCCTGACCCTCTATTTCGGCGGCCTGGACATCCACTCCATCAACACCGCGGCCCAGACCAAGGCCATGCCCCAATGGCTGCTCACTACTTCGGCCCTGCTGATCTTCTGCGGCGTCATGGGGAAAAGCGCCCAGTTCCCCCTGCACGTGTGGCTGCCCGACGCCATGGAAGGTCCGACGCCGGTCTCCGCCCTGCTCCATTCCGCCACCATGGTGGCCGCAGGGGTGTATCTCATGACCCGGCTCTTTCCTTTATTCGCCGCCGCCGGTCCCACGGCCCTGACTATCATTCTGGCCATTTCCACCATCACCCTGATTTTGAGTTCCACCATCGGCATGGTGGCCTGGGACATCAAACAGGTCTGGGCATACTCCACCGTCAGCCAACTGGGGTTCATGTCCATGGGTCTGGCCGCCGCGGGGCTGGCCGGCGGGACGCTCTTCGCCGGGGCCTTCCACCTCACCACCCACGCGGCCTTTAAGGCCCTGCTCTTCTTGTGCGCCGGCGTCTTTATTCATCATTTCGGCACCAACGATTTCTTTGTGATGAGCGCCCAGGGAGGCCGCAAGCTGACCATCCCCATGGTCACCGTCACCATCGCCGCCCTGGCCCTGGCGGGCATCTTTCCCTTCGCCGGCTTCTTCAGCAAGGAACTTATTCTGGGGTCCCTGGCCCATCTGCCCAACAAAATCTGGTTAATCCTGGGCCTTTTGGGGGCCTTCCTGACCGCCTACTACGCCTTCCGGGTCATTTTCGTCATGCTCTTTCCCCGGCCTAAACCTCCGGATTGGGTCCAGGCGCAGATAGACGCCGCCGCGGGGGCCGGCCATGGGCATGGGGAGGAGGATACTGGTCATGGCCACGGCCACGAGGCACACCACGGCGTGCCCCTGGTCATGTCTTTGCCTCTGTTAATCCTGGCTTTCTTCACCCTCATCCTGGGGTTCTGCCAGGGCTGGCTGGAGAAATTCCTCCTGGGCGAGTCCCACCCCCACGATGTGGACCTGGTGTTGCTGGTGGCCGCGGTGGGTTGCGCCCTGGGCGGCATGGGGGTGGCCTGGGTGGACTGGGGTTCCTCCAAGGCCAGATGGGAGGGCTTTCTCCGCAACTTCCCGGTCCTGGAAAACTTTTTCATCCAGAAGTGGTACATGGACCACTTCTGGCGCTGGTTTCTCAACTCCATCATTTACGGCATCTTCTCCAAATGGTTCACGTACAATGACCGGCGGGTGGTGGACGGCGGCGTGGACGCCGTGGCCCTGGGCACCATCGGCAGCGGGCGTCTGCTCTCCTTCATCCAGACCGCGTTTGTACAGCTTAACATCCTTTTCATGGTCCTGGTCCTGGCGGGCCTCGGGATCTATCTCCTGATGGGTCGTTGATATGGTCGAACATCCGGCTTCTTTCCCCATTTTGTCCTGTATGTTGCTGGCGCCTCCGGTGGGTCTGCTCATCCTCCTTTGTTTAAAGGAGCACCAGAAGTTCCTCATCCGGGCCGTCTCCCTGGTGTCCGCGGGCATTCCCTTCGCCCTGTCCATTTACACCTTTGTGGCCTACGACAAAAAGCTGGGGGGCCTGCAGTTCGTCGAGAAGTACGAGTGGTCCAAGATGTTCGGGATCACCTACTTCGTGGGCGTGGAGGGCATGAACGCCCCGCTCCTGCTGCTCACGGGCATCGTGATCTTCACCGGAGTCCTCACCATGTGGGAGCTGGAAGACCGGGTGAAGGAATACTTCATCTGGATGCTGGCCCTGGTGACGGGAGTCTTCGGGGTCTTCATGTCCTACGACATGTTCTTTTTCTTCCTGTTTTACGAGATTGCGGTAGTCCCCATGTACATCCTCATCCTCGTCTGGGGCTCCACCCGCAAAGAATACGCGGCCATGAAGCTAACCCTGTACCTCATGGCCGGAAGCGGCCTCATCATCCCGGGCCTCCTCCTCCTTTACTCCACTTCCGGCCTGTTCACCTTTAACATGGTCGCGCTGCACGGCGTGCGCTTCGACCCCTGGATTCAGAAGCTGGTCTTTGTCTTCCTTTACCTGGGATTCGGGGTCCTGGCCGCGGCGTGGCCGTTCCACACTTGGTCTCCCGTGGGCCATGTGGCCGCGCCCACCGCGGTTTCCATGCTCCACGCGGGCGTGCTCATGAAGCTGGGTTCGTTCGGTATATTAAGGGTGGCCATGTATCTGTGCCCTGAAGGTTTCCAGTACTGGTCCACCTTCATGGCCCTGCTGGCCACCACCGGCATCGTTTACGGCGTCTTTGTGGGTCTGGCCCAGACTGACCTGAAATACGTCATCGGCTACTCTTCCGTGTCCCACATGGGCATCGTCTGCCTGGGACTGGCCACCGGCACCGTGGACGGCTTGAACGGGTCAGTCTTCCAAATGTTCGCCCACGGCGTCATGACCGCCCTCTTCTTCTCCGCGGTGGGCTATATCTACGACCGCACCCACACCCGGGATATTCATGAACTGGGCGGATTCTCCCGCATCATGCCCGTGGCCTCGGCCTTCTTCATCGTCGCGGCCCTGTGCGGCGCCGGCGTCCCCGGCATGGCCAGCTTTTGGGCGGAACTGCTGGTGTTCATCGCCGCCTTTAAGGTCTTCCCCATAGCCGGGCTCCTGGCCATCGCCGCCCTGGTGGTGGGCGCGCTGTTCGCCCTGCGGGTGGTTCAAAATACCTTTTATAACGAACCCAACCCCAAGTTTATGCACTTTGAGGACGTCAGTCCCTTCCTGGGACTGCCCCGGATGATTCTCATCGGCGCCTTGCTCTTATTCGGGTTCTTCCCCCAGATGATGCTCGGCCTCATCAAGACTTCCATCGTGCCATTTCTCCAGGGAATGTAAACCATGAACGTGAAGCTTTTCGGACCGGAACTTTACTACCTGTTGATGGCCCTGGTGTTCTTCGGGCTCAGCCTGAGGCGCCGGGAAAATGTCAAACAGGACTACCAGATCGCCCTGGCCTTGACGGGCCTGGGGGTGGTGGTGACCTTGCTCAGCCTCTTCCAGCAGGGGGACCTGTTTTACCAGGCATACAAGGTGGACCTGTTCAGCCAGATCTTTAAGTTCGCCCTGGCTCTGGGTCTGTTCCTGGTGCTCACCATCTCCCACAACCTGGCGCACATCGAGAACCGCTACCATGCCGAGTACTACCTGTTCCTCACCACCACCACCATCGGCATGATGTTGCTGGTCTCCTCGGTGGAGCTCCTCACCATTTACGTAGCCCTGGAGCTGTCCTCTTATTCCTTATATATTCTGGTGCCGCTCCGTCGGGGCGACGACATCGACGTGGAAGCGGGCATCAAATATCTGTTCATCGGCGCGGTGTCCTCGGGGTTCATGCTCTTCGGCCTGAGCTACATCTTCGGCATCACCCACACCACCTATATCACGGAAATCGTGCCCAAGCTGGGTCAGCTCGTGGACAGCCCCATCGGCATAATCGGCCTATTGCTCACCCTGTCCGGCTTCTTCTTCAAGCTGTCGGTCTTTCCCTTCCACTTCTGGGCCCCGGATGTCTACCAGGGCGCGGCCAACCAGGTGACCGCGTTCATTGCCACCGCCTCCAAGGCCGCGGCGGTGGCCCTGCTGCTCCGCCTTACGGCCCTGGGCAGCGCTTCCGGCTTCAGCTTCACCCAGGCCCTGTGGGTTCTGGCCATCGTGTCCATGACCCTGGGCAACCTGGTGGCCATTGTGCAGAAAGACTTTAAACGCCTGCTGGCGTATTCCTCCATCGCCCACGCCGGTTATTTTCTTATCGGCATCCTTACCCTGAAAGCCGACGGCTTCACCGCGGCCATCTATTACGCCCTGGCTTATCTCATTATGAACTTCTCGGTGTTTCTGGTCATCAACGAGGTGGCCAAAGACGGCCGGGACCTGAAGCTCCCTGAACTGGCCGGACTATACCGCCGCAGCCCCTTGCTCAGCATGACCCTGATCCTGGGCATCTTTGCCCTGGCCGGAGTGCCGCCCTCCATCGGGTTCACCGGCAAACTGCTGCTCTTCACCTCGGCCATGAACCAGGGCTATTTCTGGCTGGTGTTGATCGGCGCGGTGAACGGCACCGTGTCCCTGTACTACTATCTAAAAGTGGTCTACGCCGCCTACTTTGTGGAGGACGGGGGTCTGCCGCCGGTGCAGCTCTCCGTGCCCATCCGGATCCTCAACCTGGCCATGGCCGCCATCATCATCGGCTTCGGGGTTTTCCCCGACCGCATCGTCAACCTGGCCCGGGAGGCGGTGAAGGGTATCCTTTAATCCACAGATTTCACAGATTTTCACAGAAATAAAAAACCCGCCCATTCCAGGAATGGGCGGGTTTTTTTATTATTTTTATCTTAATCAGTGTAAATCTGCGTAATCTGTGGACCTAAACCCCTCCAGGTCGATGCGGTGGGACTTGAGCCAGCGGTACACGGTCTTGGTGGAGACCCGGAGGCGCCGGGACAGGGCCGAGACGTTGCCTCCTTCAGCCCGCAACAGCTTCTCCAGATACTCCTGGGGCGGACGGGCAGGAACCATGGGCTCATAACTCCAGGGGCGCGTCGGCGCATCCCCCCCACTTGAACTAGCCCCAGTCGCGACATTGAACCGCAAATCCGATTCCCGAATTAACGGCCCCTTGCTGAAAAAGAAAGCCCGGGTGACCACGTTTCTCAACTCCCGGACGTTTCCGGGCCAGGAATGGTTTAGAAGCTTTTTTTCGGCGCCCCGGGCAAAGCCTGCCACTTCCCGTTGGTGGCGCTGGCAGAGTTGGTAAAGGAAACGTTCGGCCAGTAGGATTGCGTCCTCTCCTCTTTCCCGTAAGGGCGGCAGATGCACCGTCAGCACTGCCAGGCGGTCGTAAAGATCCTGGCGGAAGCGTCCTTGGGCGATAAGCTGGGGCAGATTTTGATTGGTGGCGGCCACCAGCCTCACGTCCACCCGGATGGGAGTGTCCGCCCCTACCGGATCAATTTCTCCCAACTCCACCGCTCGAAGCAGCCGGGACTGAACCGAAAGCGGCAGATCGCCCACTTCGTCCAGAAAAAGCGACCCGCCATGGGCCAATTTGAATTTGCCCGGACGGCCCTGGCGGGCATCGGTGAAGGCGCCCTTTACATGCCCGAAAAGCTCGCTGCATGCCAGGGACTCGGTGAGGGCCCCGCAGTTTACCGCATAGCACTGCTTATTACGCCTCAGGCTGTGAGTGCAAAGGGCCTGGGCCACCAGTTCCTTGCCGGTGCCAGGTTCCCCTAATAATAAAACCGGCAGGTCGGAGATGGCATAGGTGGGCAGGTTGGCGAGAATCTGTTGAAGTTGGAAGTCTTGCGTGATGATGTGAGACAGTTCGGGGATTTGACCATCGGAAAACGGGTCTGAGGCCCTCCCGGAAGCCCTCCAGTGATCACTCCTGATCATTTCCATTGGCACCTCCTTGTGCGCTTTCGTGACGCTTCAGGTTAAATAAGGCTATAAGTTATTTCTCCCTTTCTCATAAAAAATATTTTTATTAATATTAAATTATTAAATTATTTTATTGCAAGAAAAAATCATTATCTTATTCATTTTTAAAACTATTTTCTAGAACGCCGCAAGGATCTCTTCCGCGCCCCGCCGCACTTCCAGCTGGGAGCTGGTGAGAGCCAAAACCTTAAGGCGGCCTTTGAAGCCTTGTTGCTCCACCCGGCTCCGGGCCGGGAACATCCGGGCCATGGTCTGGAGGACCTCCACCACCACCCTGGGATCGGGATAGTCCAGAAACCGGGTCAAAACCCCCCATTCTTCCGGGAGGCCATATTCTTCCAGGAACTTTTTGGCGGTGGCCGCAAATTTCTTGGTGCCGTGATGAGCCTCCAGTTTTTTCAAGTCCGCCTGGTATTCCGGCCGGGTCCGCTTGCCTTTGAACAAGGCCTCGGCCTGGGCCAGGGCCAGTTGGCGTTCCCGTTCCGCCTGTTTCTTCGGCACGCGGGGCGGCTTGGCCGGGGTCACTCCCCCGCCGCGGTCCCGCTTCTGGTCAATTTCTCGCCAACTGGGGCGGTCCCGGTCGTCGTCTTCTCCCTTGGGGGACATCTCTTCCTCGTTTTCGGTTTTCGGTTTCCGGTTATAGATACTTACGAAAGCGGGTGATATCGCCAACCAACGACTCCAGCCACGTTATCAGGAGTAGTTGGGGTAGGGTAGGTTTTGGGTTTTTGGTTTTACCGAAAACCGCAAACCGAAAACCGTCTTTAAAAGATCCAATTGGGATGGCGGGCCGTAACGATCTCCAAATAATCCCAAATCCAATCCCGGATAGCCGGGGAAAGATAAAACTTGGGCCACAGCAGGGGATCATCCGGGTCCACCACCCCTTCCGCCACGGCCCGGCGGTGCAGCGCCACCCCCGGATAAATGCGGATGCCCACGGTGAGGTTCACCAGCCGGGGCTCAAACTGCTCCAGGAGGGCCACGGATTCCTGCACCGTGTCCGGGGTCTCCCCGGGGCCGCCCATCATCAGGAAGCAGGAATAAGGCAGGTCAACCTCTTTGAGGAGCCGCAGAGTCTCCTCCACCTGTTCCCGGCCGAAGCCCTTGCCCAGGTTGCTGAGCACCAGTTCCGCCCCGCTTTCATTGCCTACCTGGGCCATGGAGCACCCGGCCTCCCGGATCAGGCGGAAAAGCTCGGGGTCGGGAAACGCGGGGTTGATGAGGCAGCCCCATTCCAGGGGGAGTCTCAAATTCTTAATGGCCAGGCAGAGGTTCCGGGCGTACTCCGGCGGATATGAAAACAGATTATCAACAAAATAAAACCGGGTCAATCCCCACTGTTCATGCCATCGGGTTAGCCAGGCGGCCACTGCCTCCGGAGGCCAGCCCCGGGTCCGGCTGCCTTCCAAGAGCGGAGTGGTGCAATAGACGCACTGCATGGGGCAGCCCCGGCGAGTCTGCACCGGGATCATACCGGGCAGCTTGGCGCTGCCTTCGGCATCCTGGTAAATCCGGGGAGTGAAGTGCTCCAGGGCCGGGGGCGGGAGTTTCGCCAGGTCCATGATACGCTCCAGGGGGTTCATCACCCACTTTTTTCCGGAGCGCCACACCAGCCCTGGGACTTTGGCCCAATTCCGGGTCTCCTGGGCCTCCAAAAACGCGGGGAAGCTCTCCTCCCCTTCGCCCACGATGCCGAAGTCGGCCTGCAAGTAATCCATCAAGGCCTGGGGCACGATGCTGAAGCCCGCGCCCCCGATGATTATGGGCGCCGGACTTATCCCCCGCAGCAAGCTTATCAGGTCCTTCACCTCGGGGAAGTAGCAAACAGAGTCCCGGCTGTCCTGGTTGTCCAAATTCCTCAGGGTCAGGGCCAGGACTTGAGGCTGAAATTCGGACACCAGGCGGCGCAGGTCCGCCCGGGGGTCTTCCGCGAACATGAAGTCCAGAACCCGGACCTCGTGCCGCCCCTTGACCGCGGCCGCCACCGAGGCCAGGCCCGACGGCAGGGGCGGCACGATGAGGCGCAGACGGTTGGGAGAAATGAAAAGGATACGCATAATAGGCGGTTTTCAGTTTTCAGATTCTTAAAAACCCTATGTTGAGAATTTATCTCTAATAATATTACGCGGCGGCAAGAATATCAATGATATCCTGTATATATGAATCGGCTTGATGATAAGCTTTTTCAAGCCTGCTGTGGGGCTGCAGTTGGGCTTCCGGTCAATAGTTAAAAAGGGAATTAGCCAGTGGACCGCAGACGCGTTGATGAAAAAGGACGAGCGCTTTCCTTTTTCGGCCCACTGAATAAGGATAAAACTAATAACGCGCCTAGGATTCGACCCATTCCTGATAGACCAGGGTTTTGGGGGCCAAGGCCTCTTTGGTGATGGGGCTGATGCCCAGCGCTTCCCGAAAGAAATATACGACGTTTTCCGGTCGAGTTAAGGCAGACAGGTATCCGTTAATGACAATACGATCGAAACAATGGTATACAAACACCAGCAAGCTGCCAAACAGTCTGTGATACCAAGTTGCGTTCAAAAAGGTATTATTAAGTTGTCATTCTGAACGGAGCGAAGCGGAGAATCTAGATTCTTCGCTACGCTCAGAATGACAATTTTACTCGTTTGACCGCAACTCGGTATGAAACAGCTCCATGGGTCGTCTCCTCCGGGTTCTTGCTGGGCAAACAAAATTATCGGATAGACGACTCATGGAGTCAAAATTTTAAGGATTCAAAATTTCAAATATTTGTGGTTAGGTTTTTG
>VGSO01000018.1 GCA_016874945.1 Deltaproteobacteria bacterium | reverse complement strand
GACCAGGGAGCTTGTGAACAAGGGACATTTTCGTAATATCCTTTAATTACAAGTGATTACGAAAATACCGCCCCCGGTCAGCCCATCACCAAAGAACAAGGCGCCCGTGGGGCGGAATATTGGGTGGCCACCAATCGCCATGACCTTGCGGCCGAAGACATCGCCTTGATTTATAAGCTCAGGTCACGTAATTGTTCTCATTTCGCCAATATTAAGTTAATTGGAATTTTAGTACTAAGGACTGAGGACTGAGTCTCCGCCATCTCTATACTCAAATTACTCAGTCCTCAGTCCTCATCACTCAGTCCTGCCTTGGCGATCGAAAATTTCTTTGGCTGGTGGAAACGGCGCCTCAAGGTCTATCACCTTATCGTCCGAAGTGCATACGGCTTTATGGTGCAAATCCCCGCCGGTCTGATTACCTATCTCCTCTTAGCCATCTATTGCCGGACACATCACCGGGAAAAAGTGACCATCCAGCGGGTCAGAGAATTATGCAGCAAAATCCAAAATGAAGCCCGGAACCTTGACTTCGAAACTCCCGATACGCCATCGGCATTGAATTCCCCCTATGCAAAAACCTAACCGGACAATGCTGGGTCATTTTGAATTTCTGTTGCAGAATTTATTTTTTTCCCTTAGTAAAGAGGACAATACATTTTTGCTGGTCCATAAGGGGGGGGAACGATGCGGTTGCCCCGGTGGGCTCTATGGCTATCCCTGGCGCTATTCTGGGTCACGCCGGCCTGGGGCCAGTCGCCCCCCGCCGCCGCTGGGGGCCCCCTTACCCTGGAAGAGGCGGTGGACCAGTCTCTGAAGCACAACCGCCTGGTTCGGAGCGCAGCCCTGGAGGTTACCAAAGCCGGGCATCTCCTGGCGGCGGCCGCCACCCAACGTTACCCCTCTTTCAACCTTTCGATCCTGGAGTCCAAGCTTCTCACTCCCATGGACTTCCGCTTCAACCGGGGAGTTTTCGGCACGTTCCCCGGCATCGGGCCGGTGCCGGCCACCGATACCACCATCGGCACCCCCCGTCGTCTGACCACTTACATCTATGGCAACATCACTCAACCCCTTTCCCAGCAATACAAGATAGGCATTGGCCTCAAACTCCAGGAAGCCGTGCGGGACGCCGCCCAGGAGAAGCTGCGGGCCCAGCGGCAGGCCACGGTGAGCGAGGTGAAGCGCCTTTATTACGGCATTTTGCAGGCCGAAAGCGCCCTGGCGGCCAACGACGAGGCCTTAAAATTTTTACGGGAACTGGACCGCCTCAGTGAAAGATTGGTCCGGGAGCAGTCTGCCCCTAAATGGGAAAATCTGGAGGTGAAGGCCAAACTGGCCCGAACCGAACAGGATTTGCTGGCGTTGCGCCATGTGTTGGCTACCCAGAAGGAGCAGTTGAACCATGTCATGGGCCGTAATGTTTTAACGGCGTTTTCCGTGGCCCCGGTTCCCGAAGCCGCGCCTTTAGAAAATGATCTGGAGGGGGCGCGCCAACGGGCCCTGCGTCAGCGCCCGGAAGCCAACGAGAGCCGCCTGCGCACCAAACAGGCGGAATATGACCGCCGGTTGAAGCAGGCGGAATACATCCCGGACGTAAGCTTGATGGTGGATTATATTCGCACCTTCGAATATGAAGTTATTCCACAGAACTTCGCCTTTGCCGGGCTGATCCTCACTTGGGAGCCCTTCGACTGGGGTCGCAAGCGTCACCAACTGGCCGAGAAGACCGAGGCCCTGGCCCAGGCCCGCCACCTTTCCAAAGAAGCCGAATCCCAGATCCTTATAGAAGTCAACAGTAAATTCCGCCAACTCCAGGAGGCCCGGGGGCAACTGAAGGTGACCCAAATGGCCCAGGCCGCCACCCGAGAAAAGCTGCGGGAGATGATGCAAAAATTTAAAACCGGCGCGGCTCTGTTAAAAGACCTGCTCCAAACCGAGGCCTCCCTGGCTGAGGGCAACCACGCGCATCAGAAAGCCCTCCTGGCCGTGTGGCTGACCAGGGCGGAATATGAGAAGGCGCTGGGCGAGGATAAATGAATAAACAGCTCTCGGCTAAGGTAGTCGCAATATTGGGTGTCCTGGCTTTAAGCTGCGGGCAGGAAGCCAAGGTGGACAAACCGCCGCTGCCGGTGAGCGTCAGGCACGTGGCGGATTTTACCGGCCCCGGGGAAGTGCGCTATTCCGCCAATATCCTGCCTTACACCCAGGTGGACCTGGCTTTTAAGGTGGGCGGCTATGTTCAAGAGATTCATCAGGTAATCGGGGTGGACGAGAAAAAGCGCAAGGTTCAGGAGGGGGATTTCGTCAGCCAGGGGACAGTTCTGGCCCAGGTGCGGCAAAGCGATTACCAGGCCAAACTAAAGCAGGCCCAGGCGCAAGCAGCCGAGGCCCGGGCCGGCTTTACCCATGCCTCCCAAGACTTTGAACGCGCCCGGAAACTTTATGGGGCCAACGCCCTCACCCGGGTGGATTATGACGCCGCCCGGGCCCGGTATGAGGGGGCCCGGGCCCGGGTGGCCGGAGCCGCGGCCCAGGTCCAGGAGGCCCGGATTGCCCTCCAGGACACCTCCCTCAAGGCCCCCATGGACAGCCTGGTTCTGAAGCGCAAGGTGGAAGTGGGCGACCTGGTCGCCCCCGGCGCCCCCGGCTTCGCCCTGGCCAATACCCGGGAGGTGAAAGTGGTCTTTGGGGTGTCCGACCTGATGTTGAAGCATATCAAACCGGGGGACTCCCTCACGGTCGCCACGGAGGCCTTGCGGCATCGCCAGTTCACCGGGATAGTCACCGCCCTGGCCCCATCCGCGGACCCCAAAAGCCGGGTTTTCGACGTGGAGATCACCATCCCCAACCCTTCCCAGGAATTGAAGGTGGGCATGATCGCCGCCGTCCTGGCGCCGACGACTAAGCCCACCCAACCTGAGCTGGTGGTGCCCTTAAACGCCATCGTGCGGGGGACCGGCCACTCCGGGAGTTATGCCCTGTTTGTGGTGGAAGAGCAGGCCGGCCGCCAGGTGGCTCGGCGGCGGGATCATCTGGAGCTGGGAAAGGTCTATGGCAATCTCATCGCGGTGAATCGAGGTGTGGCCCTGGGCGAATCGGTCATCGTCACCGGCGCCACCCTGGTAACCGACGGCCAGCCGGTGCGGGTCATCCCGCCGTCGGAAAGGTAAGCTGAAACCCGCAAGCTAACACCCGACCATGACCCACAAAAGCGACGACGAGCATATCCACACCACCCGCAACGCGGCCCGCTTTTCCGTGGAGCACCCCCATATCGCCTGGATTCTCCTGGTGGCCACCCTCCTTTGGGGAGTATTCGGTTACTACAGCATGCCCCAGCGCAAGGACCCGGACATCCCGGTGCGCCAGGCCCTGGTGGTCTGTCCCTGGCCCGGGGTCAGCACCGCCAGGGTGGAGCAGCTAATCACCCGCCGCCTGGAAGAAAAGATTGCCGAGAACCGCCATATCAACAAAATCGAGTCCACCACCCGGATGGGAGTGGCCGTCATCACCATTGAGCTGGATGAAAAGATCGGCGAGACCGGCAAAGAGTTCGACGACATCAAGCTGAAACTGGACAGCCTCCAAAGCCTGCCGGAAGGGGCGGGGCCGATCATCTTTGTCAAGGACTTCGGCGACACCGCCACCTTGATGCTCACGGTGGCCATCCCCAAGGCCGGTCCGGTGGAGATTGCCCTGCGGGCCAGGGACCTGGAGGCAGCCATCCGCCAGGCCCGCTCCCAGGCCGGTGACGGCGGCGACCCCCGCTTTAGCCTGGTGTTCTTATTCCCCACCTCCATCAGCCCTCGATTGATTCACGGCCCCCTGGATCTGTTTTTCCGCCAACTGCAAGAAGCGGGGGCCGCCCAAGACCTGCGCCTCCTGGAAGGCCCCGGCTTCGTGGGGCTGGACGGCGTCTCCCGCCTCCAGGATGGCCAGATACTGGCTATCATGGAAAAATTTGTCAACGAAAACCTCCGGGCCTCGGAAATCTCCCCGGACGTTTGGGAGCCGGTGCTCATCCGGGAGCCGCAGGAGACGGCCGCCAAGTTGGGGCAGAATCCCGGGGATAAATATACTTATCGGGAGATGGATGACTTCACCAAGCTCATCGAGCGTACGCTCTTGGGCGCGGTGGCCTCACCCGGCGAGCCGCCCATCGTCTCCAAGGTGACCCGCAGCGGCCTCTTGCCCGAGGAGATCTTCCTGGAATACTCCCAGGTGCGCCTGGCTTCCTACGGCATTAACGTCACCAAGCTTCCCGACCTGCTCAAGGCCCGCAACATCAGTATGCCCGGCGGCGTCCTGGAGATTGAAGGCCGCAACCTCACAGTGGAACCCACCGGGGAGTTCCAGAGTGAAAAAGAGATCGGCGACGTCATGGTGGCCGCCACCGCGGACGGTACGCCGGTCTATCTCCGGGACCTGGTGGACATCGCCCGGGGCTATGAAAGCCCGCCCCGTTATGTAAACTTCTACCTCTGGCGGGACGCCCAGGGCCGCTGGCAACGCTCCCGGGCCGTCACCCTGGCGGTGCAGATGCGGGGCGGGGAAAAAATCGGCCAGTTCGGGAAGGCCGTGGATGAGGTCCTGGCCGAATTGAAGACCCGCCTGCCCGAAGACCTGATCCTGGCCCGCACCTCCGACCAGCCCCTCCAGGTCATGGAAAGCATTGACCTGTTCATGCGGAGTCTTTACGAAGCCATCATCCTGGTGGTCCTGGTCTCCTGGCTGGGGTTCTGGGAGTGGCGCTCCGCCCTGCTCATGGCCGCGTCCATCCCCCTGACCCTGGCCATGACCTTCGGGATGATGCACCTGCTGCACATCGACCTTCAGCAGGTTTCCATCGCCAGCCTCATCATCGCCCTGGGGCTCCTGGTGGACGACCCGGTGGTGGCCGGAGACGCCATCAAACGGGAACTGGACCACGGCCAGCCCCGGCCCCTGGCGGCCTGGCTGGGGCCCACCAAGCTGGCCGCCGCCATCCTCTATGCCACCATCACCAATATCGTAGCCTATCTGCCCTTTTTGATGGTGCGGGGCGACACCGGCCGCTTCCTCTATAGCTTGCCGGTGGTGATGACCTGTTCCCTGGTGGCTTCCCGCATCGTCTCCATGACCTTCATCCCCCTGCTGGGCCGCTATCTGCTGCGCCCCGGCAAAACTCCGGAACTGCCCATGGAGGAGCGCCGCCGCCGGGGCCTTACCGGCTGGTACTACCGCTTCGGCATGTGGAACATCGAGCACCGCTGGTGGTTCCTGGGGGGCTCCATGGCCTTCCTGGCCCTGGGGGTCGTGGCCGCGCTCCTGCTGAAACCGGCCTTCTTCCCCATGGATTACTCTTACCTCTCTTACGTGGAAGTCTGGCTGCCCGAGGACGCGCCCCTGGCCGCCACCGACGAGGCGGCCCGGAAAACCGAAGCCGTCATTCAGAAAGCCGCCGCGGCCTACGGCCGCCTCCATCCCGGCCAGGACGGCCGGCCCCGCCAGGTCCTCCATTCCCTGACCACCTTCGTGGGCGGCGGCGGGCCCCGCTTCTGGTTTACCGTGTCCCCGGAGGTGGAACAGCTCAACTACGCCCAGATCATCATCCAGGTGAACGACAAACACGACACCAACCGGTTGGCGCCGTCCCTCCAACAGGCCCTGGCCGGGGCCATCCCCGGCGCCCGCATCGACGTCAAACAACTGGAAACCGGCACCCCCATCAAGTACCCGGTGGCGGTGCGCCTGTCCGGTGAAGACAGCCACACCCTCCGGGACTTGGCCGCGCAGGTGAAGACCATCTTCCGGGCCATCCCCCAGGCCGACCGCATCCGGGATAACTGGGGGACTGAAAGCCTCATGGTGCGCCTCAAAATCGACCCGGACCGGGCCAACCTCGCCGGCGTCACCAACCTGGAGGTGGCCGCGGCCTCCGCCGCCGGCATGAACGGCTACCAGGTGGGCGCCCTGCGGGAGGGGGACAAAATCATCCCGGTGAAGGCCCGGCTGCGCATGGAGGAGCGCTCCCGGCTCTCGGACCTCCAGAACCTGTACGTTTACTCTTCCCAGGGCCCCCAGCGGGTCCCCCTGGGCCTGATCTCCCAAATCGACTACCAATTGCTGACGGAAAAGATTTGCCGCCGCCAGCAGTTCCGCACCATCGAAGTGGCCTGCTTCCCCGTGGCCGGGGTGCTGCCCTCGGAAGTTCTCGGCCAGGCCCTGCCGGATTTGATAAAATTCCGGCACAACCTCCCTCCGGGCTATAAGATGGAAATCGGGGGCGAACAGGAAGAACAGGACAAGGGCTTCGGCGACCTCACCATCGTCATGGTCATTTCCGTCACCCTCATCTACCTGGCCTTGGTCTTCCAGTTCAAAAACGCCGTCAAGCCCCTCATCGTCTTCGCCACCATCCCCTACGGCATGGTTGGCGCCCTCCTGGGGCTGCTGGTCATGGGGCAGCCTTTCGGGTTCATGGCCTTCCTGGGGATTGTCAGCCTGGTGGGGGTCATCGTCAGCCATGAAATCGTGCTCTTCGACTTCATCGAGGAAAAGCGCGCCCAGGGAGAGCCGCTCTACGACGCCCTGCTGGACTCGGGCATCCTGCGGCTCCGCCCGGTGGCCATCACCGTGGGCGCCACCGTCATCGCCCTGGTGCCCCTGGCCCTCCACGGCGGCCCCCTCTGGCAGCCCCTGTGCTATGCCCAGATCGGGGGCTTGCTGGTGGCCACCGTCATCTCCCTGGTGCTGGTGAAGGTCTTTTACGCCATCTGCGTGCTGGATTTGAAGATCATCAAATGGGAGAAGGGTGAAAAATCCTGACTACTTGGCGCTTAGCCTGGTTATAGCGATTGCCAAAAGTTGTTTCCGATTGTTTTTTGACGTAGGGGCACAGCGTGCTGTGCCCCTGTACCTTGGGCACGGCTCGCCGTGCCCCTATGGGGAAATTACTTTGGGCAACCCCTATAGCAAGGCAATACGGCTCATGCTCGCGGGTATGTGTTGCATCTCATTCAGGACGAGAAGGGCAAACCAATCCGGGTGTCGGGTTGAGAGGATGATACCTACGTGAAGATCGATGGCACGTGGTTCTTCAAGAGCGTGAGGTGGTACGACCTCTTCATCGCCCCCTACGAAACCGGTTGGGTCAAGGGGACCTTCCCCAATCCTGATGACAAACTAAACCATTGGGTCGAGATGCCTCTCAAATGAAGGCGGCCGCCGGCCCCGGCCCCTTCCAGGGGATTGGCAGGGGAGCTTGAGGGGAGGGCGGGGGACTTGCTGACCCCCGGCCCTCTCCTCAAAATTACTTTTGCATCAGTCCATAGAGGTGGTCCGGCCCCTAGGTTCAGTTCAGATCACTGATTGGGGTCGGCGACCACGCAGTAATTCACGTCCGGGCCCTGGTAGCAGGGGCGGTAATAATTGACGCCGTCATAGTAATAATTATAGTTGTTAACCACCACGGGCTGGGCGTTGCTGGGCAGGGAAGCGATGGCCGCGCCGATGGCCAGTCCCGCCACTGCGCCGGCCGCGGCCGCGCCCCAGCCGTTCCCCCAGTAGGGGCCCCAACCGCCGCCGTTGACATTAACGACGTTTACGTTATCGGGCCGGCGGTGCCAGTTGGGATCGGGCCGCGGACCGGGGCCGGGTCCGGGCCGCGGACCCGGGCCAGGTTCAGGCCGGGGTTCCCATCCTTCCCCTCCCGGACGAAAGCCCGCCGGGTGAAACTCCTGGGGATGGGATTCCGGCCGGAAGCTGCCGCCGCCGAATCCGCCGCCGTACCCGCCGCCGCCGTGAAGGCCGCCGCCCCCGCCGCCATGGAAGCCGCCGCCCCCCCGGGCTTGAGCTTCTTTAGGGACAACGGGAAAGTTCAGCAGACAACCGACCAGGAATAATATCGTCAAAAGACGGGTAAATTGAGCCAGCCTCATGACTCACCTCCTTTTTTCTTCGTCTTCTTCACTGGCTTTGCTCCCTTGGGCGCTGGGGCTGCCGCCTTCTTCGCCGGCAGGAAGTCGATCTTTTGGGCCCCCGGGGGTGGCGCAAAGGTAAAGAGGTTGTCCGCCAGTTGCGGGGAGAAGTTCCAATCGGTTAAATACGCACTCCATTGGGGGGCGGAGGGGAGCTTCTTCTGGGTGATCACCACCTTCCGCAGCAGCGGCTTGTCCCCGGCGTCGATCCACAACTGGTAATGAACCTTTTCCTTGTCGAAGGCCAGGTGATGGCAGGGGACCCCCCGGACCTTGTGGAGCCCCACATACAGAGCGTTGGTCAGACCCTGTTGGGCGTGCTCCAGGAGACGGTTGGCGCCCAGTTCGGCCAGACCCACATGCAAGCCGAAGTCCTTGCTGGCCTTATCCAGGGCCGCGTCATAGTCACCGGCCACCTCGATGGCGCCGAAAAAGTTCTTGTCTTTGTCATAGAGGATGAGGGTCTTGCCGTCGAAAAAGAATTGCTTGTTTTCCAGGTCACCGTCGCCATTGAGCCGGAGTTTGTCGGGACGCCGGAAAAATGCCTCCATATCCAGGCCGTATTGCAGCTTCCGGCCGCCGCGATAGACCCGGTCGTCGGCAACTTCGGCCTTAAAAGAGAATTGTGGTTGATTTTTCAGAAAATCGCCCATCCGCTGCAAAACTTGCTTCGGGTCGGGAAGGGGCGCGGCCTCCTTGGCCGGCGCCTTTTCGGCTGAAGGCGCCGGGGGAGCGGCTTTGGAGGTCGGGGCGGGTGCTTTCTCCTGCCCGAAAGCGACTGCTGGGGCAACCAAGAAAATGACCACTAGGATGCACAGCCCCCAAGAAATCATTTTTCTCATAATTCCCCTCCTTTCGAAGAATTACACTTGAATTGACTGCGTTCCCTTATCGGTGATAAAAGATACCCCCACACGATAAAAATTCATTTGAATCAAGAACAGAATTAGCGTAGTATAGCCAAAACTTTTAATAAGTCCAATAGTTTTGAGGCGATAAGGACAATGCCTAGAACATTGTGGAAATGGCTTATTCTGGTTTTGGGTTTATCGTTGACCGTTTTCCCCTTGGGCAGCCTCGCATCCGAGGGAGACGAATTCGAGACCAAGCCCGGAGGCCTTCCGTCTGTAGGAGAACACAAAGATTTGAATGATCTGGCCCGGCACCTGAACAACCCCGTGGGCCCAGTGTGGAACATCGTCACCCAGCACAACTTGTACTTTCAGAAGGGCTTTCCCTCAGACGCCTATCGCGTCCAATACATCATGAATTTCCAGCCGGTGCTGCCCATCCCCCTGACTCGGGAGTGGAACCTGGTCATGCGGCCGATAATTCCGCTGGAATCCAACCCCTACATTCGCGGGGTCAATGTGGTCAACCAGACCGTGGAGTGGAGCCGCACCGGCGGTTTGGGGGATATCACCCTGGAACCGTTTCTGGTCCCCAACTGGAAGCCCTGGTTGATTTTTGGCGTGGCGCCGACTTTAATCTTGCCCACGGCCACCGATACGCATCTAGGCCAGGGCAAAGTGCAGTTGGGTCCCGCGGTGGTGGCGGGCTTTCTCACCAAACACTGGATCGGCGGGGTCTTTGTGCAAAACTGGTGGTCCCTGGCCGGCAACAACTCCAAACCCGCGGTAAACCGGATGAACCTGCAATATTTTCTCTTCCGGATGCTGCCCAACGCCTGGCAGGTGGGCTTTGCCCCCAACGTGCTGGTGGACTGGCGGGCCGACGGTAAAAACCAGGTGACTTTCCCAATTGGCCTGGGGATAGGCAAGACCTTTAAACTCGGCGGCCTCCCGCCAATCCAGACGAGTCTCGAATTCCAGTGGATGGCCTGGCATCCGGAGGATTTCGGGCAGCGTTTCAATATCCGCTTTGTCTTCAAGCCCGTTATGCCGGCCCTGGTGAAAAAGCCGATCTTCGACTGAAACCGTATTGCATAAATTCACAAGAGGAGAGACGACATGAGAAAATTATGGCCCACCATCGTAGTTTTCGCAGTTATCCTCATCTTCAGCGCCACCTCCGGGTTGACGAAGTCGCTGGTGAAAGATGAGGTGCTCATTCCCAAGACCCCGGACCAGGCCATGGAAGTGCGGCACATCGTCATCAAAGGGACCAACCAGGAAATCGGCAAGGCCTTGGGGGACATTGCGCAAAAATGGTTGAACGTCAAGCTGTCCAAGTATGCGGGGCCGCTCTATGCAGAGGCCAATAACCAATACATCCAGAAAAACTATCCCATTCTCTGGGAGCGCATGAAGGGGGTAGCCCAGTCCTATGGCCTCGCCCCTGCCGACAAGACCTACAACACCAGCGGTCTGCCTTATGATCTCGGCCCCTTTGCATGTGCGGCGCTTTACATCCCGCCTGACCTTTCAGCCAACGGGCATGCCTTCCTGGGCCACAATTTTGACTTCCATCCGGTGCCTATCACGGATTTATTGGGAATCTCGCCGATTCCGGGGAACCACCCGGTTTACTCGCGCACTTGCGTGGTGGAACTCTACCCGGATAAGGGCTACCCATCCATCACGGTGGGCAGCCTGGATTTGCTCAATTGCGTTCAAATGGGCATGAACTCCAAGGGACTGATAGCCGGTATTCTCACCGATACGAACCGTAAGCCTTACACCGCCGGACCTTCCGCCGACGGCAAGAACGGCGGCCTGAACGGCCCCCAGCTCTTACGCTTGGTGCTCGACACGTGTGCCAACGCAGATGAGGCCCAGGTGGCCCTGCTCGCCAACAAGTGGGCGCCGATCTTCGACGCGGTTCACTTCATTATTGCCGATCAGAGTGGTAAGTCTTTCGTTTACGAAATCTCCGGCGAAGATGGCAGTTCGCATTTCACGGATAGCAGTGGCAAGCCGATGATCTTGACCAATCACGCCGTGTTCATGTATCCCGACCCGCAAAAGTTTCCCGCCTGGGATGCCAAGGACACCTACAACACCTTCCGCCGTTACAAGCTGATCTGGGATTATGTGCAACAGCATCAGGGCAAGTTCACGCCGGAGGAGGTCAACGCGGTTTTGGCCAAGGTGTACGCCAACATCGAAAGCGGGCCGCAATTTCGCCCTACAGCCAAGCCCACTCCCGGGCGCACCCTCTTCCATGACCTGTTCGACTCCCAGGCCCTGACGCTGCACATTAAGTTTTATCTGAAGGACGGGCCCACCGACCCGGCCACGGGAGCCCCGACTCTGGTGTTTTCCAAGGTTTTTCAATTCAAGCTGGAGGCGTCCAAGTAAGGAGAAAATTTGACAACCTCTGTTGATTGACCTTTTGCCTTAGCCTGTATAGTAACACTGTAGGAAGGAGTCCCAACCTTATGAAGCGCCATCGGCTTCCGGTTCTAGTAGTGGCAGGAGGTCTGGTTACTGCCTGGCTCTTTATTACCGCCGGTCCGGCGATGACCCAGTGCGAGGCGAGCAAAACCTTCGCCGCCCCGGCGCCGCCCGAAGGGGTGACGATCTACCCGGCGAAGAAGATCCTGACCATGGAGCGCGGCAACCCGGAAGCCACCGCGGTGGCCGTGTCCGGTAAGCGCATCCTGGCCGTGGGCTCCCTGGACGAAGTGAAGGCCGCGCTCGGCGACCTCAAGTTCACCGTGAACGACACCTTCCAATCCAAGGTCGTGCTTCCGGGTCTGATCGATCAGCACCTCCATCCCTTCCTCGGCGCGCTGACCCTGGCCACGGAAGTGATCGCCACGGAGGACTGGGTCCTCCCGGGGCGCACCTTCAAGGCGGCCAACAGTTCCGAGGAGTATCTCGCCCGCTTGAAAACCGCCGGCGCCGCGCTGCAGGATAAAAACGAGTGGCTATTTTCATGGGGCTACCACAAACTCTGGCACGGCAAGCTTGACCGCAAGACCCTCGACGCGGTCAGCGCCACCCGTCCCATCATGATTTGGCAGCGTTCGTGTCACGAGTTTTATCTCAACACCGCCGCCATTAAGGCGCTGGGCCTGACCGAAGCGGCGATGAAAGGCAAGGGCGACGCCAGCAAAATGTACAACTGGGAGGAAGGCCACTGGTGGGAGACGGGGCTGAACCTGGTCATCCAGCCCATCCTAAAGGTGTTTGCCACCCCGAACCGCATGATCTTTGGCCTCAAGCAGATGGTCGCCTATCTCCACCAGAATGGCGTGACGGCCTACATGGAGCCCGGCGCCCTCCTCACGCCGGACATCTGGAAGCTCTACCAGCAAATCCTGGGCGCCGAGGACACGCCCTTCTATAGTTACTTCGTGGTGGACGGTCGTGCGCAGGTGGACTCGGGGCTCGGCCTGGCGGAGTCGCTGGCCACCACCGAGAGGCAGATCGCCCTGGCCCCCCAGGGCAAGGTCTCCTTCTTCCCCGGCCAGATCAAGCTCTTCGCCGACGGCGCCATCATCTCGCAGCTCATGCAGATGAAGGACGGCTACACCGACGGCCACCACGGCGAGTGGATGATGACCCCGAAGAACCTGGACCAGCGCGCCCAGCTCTACTGGAACGTGGGGTACCAGCTCCACATCCATGTGAACGGCGACCTGGGCCTGGAAACTGTGCTCAATGTGCTGGAACGCCGGATGCGGGAGAGCCCCCGCGCCGACCACCGCTCGGTCATCGTCCACTTCGCCTGCTCCACCGAGGAGCAGGTGGCCCGTATTGCCCGGCTCGGCGCCATCGTCAGCGCCAACCCGTATTACACCGTGGGCTTTGCCGACAAGTACGCCAAGTTCGGACTCGGCCCGCCGCGCGCCGATGCGATGGTGCGCTCCGCCTCGGTGCTGAAGCGCCGCATCCCGCTCTCCTTCCACTCCGACCTGCCCATGGGACCCAGCGCCCCGCTCAATTTTGTCTGGTGCGCGGTCAATCGCGTCACGCCCTCCAACCGGGTGGCCGGCCCCGAGCAGCGTATCGGCGCGGAAGACGCCCTGCGCGCCGTCACCATCGAATCGGCGTATTCGTGGCGCAAGGAGAACGAACTGGGCAGCATCGCCCCCGGCAAGATCGCCAACTTCACGGTGCTGGAGCAGGACCCCTTGACCGTCGAACCGATGAAGCTAAATGAGATCCAGATTTGGGGAACGGTCTTCGAAGGCCGGATCTTCCCGGTCCCCGCCCGCAAGTCCGGCGGCGCCGGCAACGCCAAGGTGCCGGGCCGTGTCCCACAACTCGCGGGCCACGAAGACCCGGGCCAGTCGCATATCGGCTGCCCCTGCGAAGTGGCGCAGATGGTAGCTAAAGCCTTCATGAGCAGGCGGTAAGCTAAGAAACACAACCCGGGCTGCACCGAAGTTGAAGGTGTATGCTATTATTCAAGACTCTGCCAGTCTCAAATTAAGGAGATTCCTTTATATGAAAAGATTTTTCTCACTTTGTTGCGCCCTGGCGTTGTTACTATCGATGATCCAGGCCAGCGACGCCTGTACCAGCATCCGCATCAAAACCGAGGACGGCCTGGTTTTTTATGCCCGCACTTTCGAGGGTGGCGTGGACTTTCAAAACGGGTTGGCGGTGATCCCCAAAGGCACGGTCTATCAAGGGACCCTGCCGGACAATACCCCCAAAGGGCTCAAGTGGACCACGAAATATGGCATGGTCGGCCTGACTGCCTTTAAAATGCCGTTGTTTAGCGATGGGCTCAATGAACAGGGCCTGGTCGTAGCCAACCTGATGTTCCCCGGCTACGCCGAGTACGAGAGCTTCGATCCCGGGAAGGCCAACATCACGCTGGCTCATTTTGAGTTGGCCACCTGGTTGTTATCCAACTTCGGCAACGTGGCGGAAGTTCGCCAAGCCATCGGTAAGGTGCGGGTCTGTGAGGGACCCACTGTGGTGGCGGGATTTGTCCTCCCCTTGCATTTTGCCGTGCATGACGCCCAGGGAGATTGCCTCGTCATCGAATATGTCAAGGGGAAGTTGCATACTTACGATAATCCTTTGGGAGTCGCGACCAATAGTCCTCCCTTTGATTGGATGACCACTTATTTGAACAACTTCATAAATCTCACGCCTGACAATGTGCCCAAGCGGGAGTTGCGCGGCATGACCCTGAAACAGTTCGGCCAGGGATCAGGGATGATCGGTTTGCCGGGGGACTTCACCCCGCCCTCCCGGTTGGTGCGCATGGTGGCCTTGACCCAGGCGGCCTTGCCCGTCAAGGGAGCCGAGGCGGGCTTGAACCTGGCTATGACCATCATCAATAACGTGGATGTCCCCAAAGGCGCCGCGCGGGAAAAGGCCGAAAAGGGGGTAATAATGGATTACAATCAATGGACGGTGGCCGTGGACTTAGCCGGAAAGAGATATTATTTCCACACCTATGACAACAAGAACTGGCGCTATGTGGATCTTACTAAGGCGTTGCAGGCGGCGAAAGGGATTCAGACCATTCCCCTGGAAGTCCCGCCTGACTACCCGGACGTCACCGGCACGGCCAAGTAGGAATCCGGGTCTGGTGGGGCTTCAATAGTACGGACTGCCGGGTTGGGAATCGAGAGCAAAAGGAGAAAAGAAGTGGACATGGATACTACATTCATGGCGAAGCGGGTCTTGGTTATCGCCGCGGTCTTCGGACTGATGTTGGCCGGATTCGCCGGTATCGCAACGGCGGCTGAGCCGGAAGTGATCTTCTTTAACGCCAAGATCGTCACCCTCGATGCCGCGGGCTCCACGGCCGGCGCGGTGGCCGTCCAGGACGGCAAAGTCCTGAAAGTAGGAAGCGCCGACGAGATCAAGAAGCTCGCGGGCCCCTCCACCCGGTTCATCGATCTGGGCGGCAAGACCGTGGTGCCCGGATTAATCGATGCTCACTGCCACCCCATGGAAGCCATGATGATGAAGGAGACCTGGGTGGATTGCCGCTATCCCCAGACCCCCTCGGTCAAACAGGCGCTGGCAAATATAGCCGCCTGGGCAAAGAAGACCCCCAAAGGAGCATGGATCTTTGCCGCCTGCGTTTCCGCCAGTGAGAATAAGTTTGCCGAGAAGCGCCTGCCCACCAAGGCCGAGTTGGATGCCGCGGCTCCGGACAACCCCCTCCTGCTCGCCAACGGGACTCACATGGGTGTGGCCAACTCGGCGGCATTAAAAAAGCTGGGCATTAAGAAAGGCGTAGAGCGCCTTCCTCATGGAGGCTCCGTCATACTCGATAAGAACGGCGAGCCCACCGGCGTCTTGACGGATGCCCAGGCCGATGTGCCCACCACTCCTACGGTGGCCGAGCTGGAACGATACTATACCAAGGAAATTCAAGAGTTTTGGAATCGGCATGGGTTTACCTCACTGCTGGCCATTACCCCGGCCGCGGCGCTACCAGTCTTGCAGAAGGCGGCCCTGTCAACCACGAAGCCGACGATTCGCTACACCACCTCCATCTGGACCTCAGCCAATGGCAAGGACATGCCTGCTGATTTAAGCAAGTTCCAGATGCCCAAGGGCGCCGATCCGGCCTGGTATCGCTTCGCCGGGATCAAGGTCTGGATAGACGGGGAAAATGACTGCCGCACCGGCTACATGTACCAACCGTATGTCGGGAAGTTCGATACCGACCCCCCGGGCGGTAAGGGAACCCTGGTCACCGATCAGGCGGCGGCCAACCGCTTTGCCGCCATTGCCCATAAAGCCGGCGTAATCTGCATGCTTCATTGCTCTGGCGACCATGCCACCGACATCGGGTTGAATGCCTACGATAAGGTGATTAAGTCGGGGGGTCCCCGGACCATCATGCGTATCGAGCACTTCGGGATGTTCCAGCTGATGGATAAGCAGTTGCAACGCGCCAAAGAGATGAAAAAGAAGGGGCTTTATATATCAGTCCAGCCCACGTGGCTCCTGGATCTGGTCAAGGCGAACTATGAGAATATGGGCGAACCGCGGACGCGTACCGGTTTTCAATTCCGCGCCATGATCGACGCCGGGCTGGAGCCGGCCGCGGGCAGCGATGTCACCGGTATCTACCTGGATAATATCAACCCGTTTCTGGCGATTTACGCTGCCGTCACGCGGGACTCGGACAAGGGCGTATTTGAGCCGGGCCAGGCCATCTCGGTCACCGAGGCCCTCAAGATGTGGACCACCTGGGCCGCCAAGTCCATGGGCCAAGCCGACGTGAAAGGCTCGCTGGAGCCCGGCAAGTATGCCGACATGGTCGTGCTCTCGGACGATATTTTTACCATCCCGAAGCAGGGACTCAAGGACGTCAAGGTCCTCAAGACCATCGTGGGCGGCAACGTCGTGTACGAGGCGAAATAGCACCAAGGACATCAAATTCGGGGATTATATCGCTGGAAAAATGATCCTTGCATATGCAAAAATGTCAGCATTGCCCCATGGGCCCCACAATACATCCAGATAGAGGCAGTGACATGAATAAAACAAAACTTTCCACTCCATGGCGCCAGGTAATGATGATTTTTCTGTGCTTGATCATTTCATCGTTGGGACCGCCGTCCCGGACCTGGGGCGCGGAGTTCGGCACCGGCCTTTATGTGCTGGGCTATCAAAGCACCATGGCCGGCTATCAGCCCCCCCCCGGCTTTTATTTACGCAACGACTTTTATATCTATGGAGGCAACGCCAGAATCCTGCCCTTTTCCAACCGGGTGGAACTGGATTTGCGCAGCCGCTACATCACCGACTTGATGTTTGCCGCCTATGTTACGCCTTTGAAAATCTTCGAGGCCAATTACTCCGTGGGATTCATCTGGTCCTCGGTGGCCAGCAA
>VGSO01000017.1 GCA_016874945.1 Deltaproteobacteria bacterium | reverse complement strand
CCTCCCCCCAAAACTCATTTCCCCCCGCCCCGGGGATGCGTTTTATCATATTCTTCCATCAAATAATCCAAATTCAGGTGCAAATATCTCTGGGTGCTGGAAATGGAGGCGTGCCCCAGCAGTTCCTGCACCGTCCGCAAATCCGCCTTGCCTTCCAAAAGGTGGGTGGCGAAGCTGTGGCGCAGGCCGTGGGGGGTAAGTCCTGGCGACAGGCCCGCCAGCCGGGCCCATTTGTCCACGAGGCGAGCCACCCCCCGGGTGCTGAGCCGCGCGCCGGCGGGGTTGAGGAACAGGGCGCCCTCTTCCAGTCCCCCTTTTCTCTCCACCAGTTGCCGCCTCCAGGGCAGATATGCGCCCAATGCCTTCCGGGCCGGGTCGCCCAGGAAAGCCAGCCGCTCCTTGGCCCCCTTGCCCCACACCCGCAACAAGCCTTCCTTCAGGTCCAGGTCTTTCACGTTCAGCCCGGCCAACTCCGAGAGCCTTAAGCCTCCGGAGTAAAAGACCTCCAGGATGGCCCGGTCCCGCCGGGGGCCGAAGCCGTCCCCCTGGGCCTCGCTCACCAGGTGGAAAACCTCGTCCACCGACAGAAAGTGGGGCAGGTTCTTTTCCATCTTGGGGCTGGGGGCCAGTCTAGCCGGATTCTGCTCCACCACCCCCCGGCGCTGCAAAAACTTGAAAAAGGAGCGCAGGGCCGAAAGCTTCCGGGCCACCGTGGTCTTGCGGCGTCCCTTCAGGGCCAGGGCCAGGAAGGCCCGGATATCTTTATAGGTCGCCTCTGCCAGGGAACGCGCCCCGCCCGGGGAATAAAATTCCAAAAATTGGCCCAGGTCCAGGCGGTAGTTCCGCAAGGTGTGGGCCGACATCTGCCGCTCCACCTTGAGGTACCGGAGAAAATCTTCCAGGTGCCCCCAGACGCCCATTGTTTAGTCTTCGGTCTTCGGTCTTCGGTCTTCGGTCTTCGGTCTTCGGTCTTCGGTCTTCGGTCTTCGGTCTTCGGTGTCCGTGACAAAAACCGATAATTTCCTGACTTCTCAGACTCTTACAGCATTATAATCTTAGAAAATTTTAATGTTATCATCAATTTACCATATTGCAATAAATTCCTGGGCGTTCTTGGCGTCTTTGCGAGAGTTTTTCTATTTCGCGCCAAGACGCAAAGGTGCAGAGATTCAAGAAATTATTGAGAGGGTCTTCCTTATATGTTAATATAACAAACGGAGAAATGGGGGGGAAATGGTAAAACTCAGGGAACTGCGGGACACTCTGGACCGGCAGGAGGAAACCCGCCTGTCGCCTTATGCCGCCCGGAGCACCCAGGCCATCCGGCGCCGCTTTGAAGAGCGCATTGCCGAAGGCCACCGCCAGGAATTCGCGGTGGACGCGGACCGCATCCTGCACTCCCGGGCTTACACTCGCTACATCGATAAAACCCAGGTCTTCTACCTCATCGACCATGAGCACATCAGCCACCGGGTGCTCCATGTCCAGCTCCTGTCCAAGATCGCCCGGACCATCGGCCGCTATTTACGCTTAAACGAAGACCTGCTGGAAGCCATTGCCCTGGGCCACGACATCGGCCATCCCCCTTTCGGCCACGACGGCGAGCGCATCCTTTCGGCCTTGTGCCGGGACCATGGTATCGGCCCCTTCCTCCACTCCGTCCAAGGGCTTCAGTTTGTGGATCAGGTGGAAAAGCAGGGGCGGGGCCTGAACTTATCCCTCCAGGTGCTGGACGGCATTTTGTGCCATGACGGCGAAGTCCACCAGGAACGCCTGGCGCCGGAGCCGGAAAAAACCTTTGCCCGGTTGGCAGAGGAAATCCGCCGGAAAATGGCCGATCCGGACCTGTCCCTCAAGCCCATGACCCTGGAAGGCTGTGTGGTGCGCCTGGCCGACACCATCAGCTACATCGGCCGGGACCTGGAAGACGCCATCACCCTGAACCTGGTGCGCCGGGAGGACCTGTCCGATAACGTCGCCCAGCGCCTGGGCCGCACCAACGGCGTCATCGTTTACAGCCTGGTCGCGGACCTCATCGCCCACAGCTTCGACAAAAACTACGTGGGCTACAGCCCCGAAGTGGGCCGGGCCCTGAAAGAATTGAAGCAATTTAACTACGACCGCATTTACAACAATCCCCGCATCAAGGAGGAGACCTCCAAGATTGAGGGCATGTTCGCCGCGATGTTTGCGCGGTTCCTGGAGGACATCCGCCACCGGCGTCTGGCTTCCCCCATCTGGGGGGATTTTCTTAACTCCATGGACCAGGCGTACCTGAAGAGCCATCAGCCCGGGGAAATGGTCCGGGACTATCTGGCCTCCATGACCGACGCCCAGTTCCTGCGCCGATCCCAGGAGCTGTTCTTCCCCCAGCCCCTGCCGGCGCGGTTCGCTTAGATGCGGTTTTCGGTTTTCGGTTAAAAAATTGGGATTATTGAAGGATGGCAATTGGGGTTTGTAGCATTTGAGAAGGAAACCGGCATAAAATGCTCAGGATCATGACCTTCAACCTTCGGTTTGCCAATCCCGCGGACGGGCCCAATGAGTGGCGGCACCGGAAAGAACTGGTGGTGGACATCATCCTCAACCGCAGCCCCGCTCTTTTGAGCACCCAGGAAGGCACCGTGCCCCAGTTGGAGTACCTTGCCGAACGCCTCCCGGGATATCTTCCTCTCATCGAACACCGGGAAGTGGACCGCACCTGCCAGTACCCCACCATTTACTACCGGGCCGGGAGCTTCCAGGTGAAGTATAGCGGTGAATTCTGGCTTTCCCACACTCCCGGAGTGCACCGCAGCTCCAGCTGGGGGAGCGCCTTCCCCCGCATGGCCACCTTCGGTCTCTTCCAGGTTGACGGCCGGGAGTTTTACTTCGTTGACACCCATCTGGACCACATCTCCGCCGAGGCCCGGCTCCAGGGGGCCCGGATGATCCGGGAGCATTTTTTCCCTTTGAATAAACCGATAATTCTGGCCGGGGACTTCAACGAGCCCCCGGAGGGCCCGGTTTACCGGGAGCTAATGGGCGCCTCCAGTCCCCTCCAGGACACCTGGCGGGCCCTGCACCCAGCCGGGGAGGAGGCCCCCACCCAGCACCAGTTCGACGGCCGGCCCCGGGGCGCCCGCATTGACTGGATCCTGGTGTCGCCGCCTTTCCGGCCCCGGGGGGCCGAAATTATCACCGACCACCGCGATAAGCGCTATCCTTCCGATCACTTTCCTTACCTGGCAGAGGTGGACTATTGACATGATCCGGCTGTTGTGGCTGACCCTCACGATGATTATACTGGCGCCGTCTGGCTATGCCGCCACGGCTCCCGCGCCGCCGCCCCTGTATGTCGAAGTGCTGGGCGGGGAAGAGGAATTAGTGGTGCCTCCCAAAGCCACCCTGAACCGCCTGGCCCTGGAGCGAGGAGTGAAGTGGACCATGGTGGCCCGGGAGAACAATATCCCCAAACCCTATAAAATCAAGGCCGGCATGGTGCTCAAATTCAACACCGCCCACATCGTGCCCATGGAACTGGGCCATGGGTTCGTCATCAACCTGCCGGAGTTGCTCCTCTATTACTTCAAGGACGGGGTGTACCAGCGGCGCTACGCCCTGGCGGTGGGCAAACCCTCCTGGCAAACCCCCACCGGCAATTACCACATTCGCAACAAAGCCGTCAATCCCACCTGGACCGTGCCGGAATCCATTCAAGAGGAGATGTTCAACGCCGGGCGCGAAGTGGTGGAGAAGGTCCCGCCGGGCCCCAAAAACCCCCTGGGAAAGTTCTGGATGGGGACCTCCGCCCCGGGGGTGGGCATCCATGCCACCAATCGGCCCTGGAGCGTGGGCTACTTTGTGTCCCACGGCTGCATCCGCATGCTCCCCGATGAGATCGAACAGCTGTTCCCCCAGGTGGAGGTGGGGCTGCCGGTTAAAATCATTTACCGGCCGGTGAAGATGGCCGTCACCCCCCAGGGCCGCATCTACCTGGAAACCCACCCGGATATTTACTCCAAAAAGCTGGACTACTCGCAGCAAGTGCAGGAGCTGGCCCAGAAATACCAGCTCACCGACCACATTGATTGGGAAAAGGTCCCGCCCATCCTGAAAATCAAGGACGGCGTGGCTCGGGACATCACCCTGAAACCCATTCCCCCTAAGCCGGATACTATTCCCCCTAAGCCGGATACTCAAACCGCCGGCGCCGAGCAACCCCGGGAAATGGGGCTTTTCCCTTTACAGGAACGGGACCCCAAGATAGAATGACAGTGGCCAGTGGCCAGTGGCCAGTGATCAGTGATCAGTAATCAGCAATCGCGGGGTTACTGTTTACTGGTAACGGATTACTTTCAGATAATGAGACAGCATTGATGGAGAATCAAGCTGACTGCCAGCGCCGCCAGGCCATTCGGGAAGAGAACCGCAATCTCCGGTATCTGCGCTTTCTGGTGGACCTGGCCCTGATGGAAATCCGGGCTGGGCGGATCAGCCTGGAGCAAGCCGCGCTGATAGTGGAAAACGTCCGCCGCCAGGCCCTGAAGCTCTTTCCCGGCAAGGAAACGGCCTTTGATATCATTTACCGGCCCCGCTTCCAGCGGGCCATCACCGAGACCTTTAAGCTTCATTGATCGAGGGTGAAATTATGACGTTATCACGTTTGGTTGCGTTAGCTTCGGCTCTTTGCGTCTTAACCGGCCTGGCCCTTTCGGCCTCGGCCCAGACCCAGGCTCCGCCACCGGCTCAAGCCCCGCCTTCGGCTCAGGCCCCGGCCGCGGCTCCGGCTCCAAAAGCCGGGGCCCCGGCCAAGTGCGGCCCGGACCATGCCATTCTCTACAAGCGGGCTGTGGGGCTGCTGGACAATGGGGAGAAAAAGCTCAACGCCCGCTACACCGCGGAGGCCAAGTCCCTGCTCAAGGAAGCCAATTCGCTGTTCTCCATCCTCCAGAAGGAGTGCGGCCCGGAGCAGAGTCAGCGTCTGCTCAACCCCAAGGAGGAGCAGCAGGAGGCCATCAACCAGAAGCTCTCCGCGGATGAACGCGCCGCCGCGGACCGCCTGATGCAGTCCGCGGAAGAAAAAGAGAAAAAGAGCGCCCAGCTCGAGGCCGGCCGGCCGGAGCAATCCCTGAAGCTGCAGCGGGAAGCCAAGGAGGAATACGAGCAGGCCCACAAGCGCTATATCAAGGCCCAGATCTACGCCCTGCGCAACCAGCAGATGATCTTCCGCTTCCTGGCGCCGTAGCGAATCTCGCATTCACCCTGGGGCGCACCCCAGGTTCGCCCCTGCCCAATTAAGGAGCCACCTTGAACCTCACCATCATCGGCGAAAAAGTAGGTCCTTACGAGGTCATCACCTACCTGGTGGCATGCCCGGAAACGGGAGAGGCCTTGCTCATCGATCCCGGCGGCGAGGCTCTGCGCCTTCTGAACCGGCTGAGGCGAGAAGGCTGGCGCTTAAAACTTATCGTCAATACCCACGGCCATGCCGACCACACTGCGGGCAACAACCATTGGGCCGCGGCCACCGGGGCCTCCATTGTCATGCACCGCCTGGACTGGGAATTCTTCCGCACTCCGGAAATGCAGGCTGCGGCTCAGGCCGAGGGCTTTCCGCCCATAAGCCGGGTGGACTTGCTGGTGGAAGACGGCCAGCGCCTGGCCCTGGGCCGGTTTGAGGCCGCGGTGATTCACACCCCCGGGCATTCTCCCGGCTCCATCTGCCTCTATTTCCCGGGACACCTGTTCACCGGGGACACCCTTTTCGTGGGGGCCGCCGGACGCACCGATCTTCCCGGCGCCTCCCTGGACTCTCTCCTCCAATCCCTGGAGCGCAAAATCATGCCCCTTCCCGACAACACGCTCATCTGGCCCGGTCATGATTACGGCGACACCCTCACCTCCAGCCTGGGCGACGAAAAAGAAAACAATCCCTATCTCACCGATTTCTTTTAATCAATGCTTCGTAGGTTGCGTCTCACGCACCATTAATACAGTTTTCGGTTTTCGGTTTTCGGTTAAAAGATTATTAATTATCAATAAGTTATACCGTGTCCGCTTTCAGGTGCAACAAACTCAACCTGTAACTTATTGATAAATCTTATTTATTTTAACCGAAAACCGAAGACCGAAAACCGAAAACGGTATTAGTAATTAGATTTGTTGCAGCAGAAATAGAACTTGATATAATATCGGTGCCTTAATCTCATAGCAACGATCATTTCCTCACGGACACAAAGAAAGATGAAAAATAGCTGGTGTTGGTGGGGCGGCCGTCCCTGGCCGCCTCTGGCTGGCGGGCACGGAGGCCCGCTCCACCGAGCTATTTTCATATCAGGCTTCCCAGCCTGTGCCAGCGCAGACTAAAGTCTGCGGCTACCGAATATAGCCGCTTGAATGCGACTCGGTATCAAAAGGAATCCCCTGGGGTGGGATGGCGGTGACCGGCCTTTCTTTTTTCCTGATTTTTTGCGAAAATTGGCCAGGATTTTCCAAATCCTAATTTATTGGGGAACGATAATTGTCCAAGTCGGCTTCCTGCGAGGTTCTAATGGAGCGGGCTCTCCATGAATTGTACCGCTTTTACCGCCATTCCAGCGCCGGGCGCCGGGTGAACGACATCGTTCACCAAATGAACGGGCCTCTCCAGGTGCTCTCCATGCAGTTGGAGCTTCTGGGGATAAAAACCCATGAAGAACTCCATCTCTTGAAGGAGTGCCCCCCCGGCCCGGCCGACAAACTGGCCAAGCTGCTGGAATACCGCCAAGGAAAAATCCAGCAATTCCGCCTGGAGCTGGAGAAACTCCAGGCCCTTATCCGCCGCCTATTGCGCCAGGCCGTCCATGAAGTCCATCAGGAGCGGGTCCATCTGGACCTCAACCGGGTCTACCAGGATGAACTGGAGCTATACCTGGCCGACTCCTTTTTTAAGCACCAGGTGACCAAACACTTCCGCTTTCAGAAAAACCTGCCCCTGATTGAGGGAGGCTACCTGGACTTCAGCCAGAGCTTCCGGAACCTCATGGACAACGCCCTGGAAGCCATGGAAGAGGCGCCCTCCCGGGAACTGACCGTGGAAACCGGCCTGGAGAACGGCTGGCGGGTGGTGCGCATCGGGGACACGGGGGCGGGGATTGCGCCGGATGTCCTTCCCCGGATTTTCGATCCGTTTTTCACTACCAAGGGGACTCCGGAGGAGCCTCGGGCCGGATTGGGTTTATTCATGGCCCGGAGGCTGTTGGCCCCTTATGGGGGGGAGATCCAGGTGACCAGCCGTCCCGGAGAGACCTGGGCGACGGTGCGCCTGCCGGTATAGTTATCCACAGATTCCACAGATTAACACAGATTCATTATAACAATTGGCAGGGGGAGGCTGGGTTAAAAACCCGCCTCCCCCTGCCAATCTGTGAAAATCTGTGAAATCTGTGGATAGATTATTGCGGCGGCGGTTGGCGGTCCAGGTCCGGCGTCTGCAAAAAGACCTCCGCAGCCCGGCCGGCCTTGAAGTAGCGGTTGATCCGTTTCAGGCGGGCCAGGCGTTCCAGGGACGCGGGGTGGGCAGACAGATAGTAAGTCGTTGTAAAGGGGTCCTTTTCCACCACTCCCGCCACCCGTTCCCAGAAGGCCGGGGCCGCGTCTACGTCATATCCTGCCTGGAAGGCATACCACAGGCCATACGCATCCGCCTCCCGCTCGTCATCCCGGGAAAAGACGCTCACCACCGCCTCCTGGGCCACCCGGCGCACCTCCGGATCCACGGCCACGTACCGCCAGTCCAGCAGGCGGGGCAGCGAAAGGGTGGCGAAGGCCAGGACCGCCTCCCCCACGAATTTCCCCAATTCCCGGTGGAGCGCCCCCCGCACCAGGTGGCCCTGGGTCTGGTGGGCCAGTTCATGGCCCACCACCAAGGCGATTTCATGGTCGTTGAGGCAGAAATTCACCAGCCGCTGGGTCAGGATAACGCGGCCATGCCCGGCATAGGCATTGACCTGGTAGTCGGTGGGGTTGATCAGGATGCCGTATTCCGCCGGCAGGTGCTGGGGATACAGGCGCAGGGTGAATTTTTCCTCCTCCCGCATGACCAGCAGATCCACTGGCCCGCTCACGTACCGGCCCTGGGCTTCCATACCCGCGTGTTTGACGTCTTCCAGGAACGCGGGGAGCAGTTCTCCCGGCAACATGACCAGTCGCTGGGCCGGGGACTGGGCTCCGGTCCGCGCCTCCTTCCGGTCCACGGGAATGACAAAAACAAAGTCTTTCAAAAAGGTCCGGGTGGTCCGGATATGGCGGTTCCACTCCCCCACCCAGGCGGGCAGGGGCCAGTTATTCACCGCCAGGATGAGGTCTCCCGCCTTCATTCCGGCATCATGAGCCGGAGAGGGCCGCCAGACGTGGTCCACCGCCACCTTGCCCGTTTCCGTGACCCACCAGTTAAATCCCAGAAAAGGGTAAGTGCGGCCATGCATCTGGGGGACTACCGCCAGCAGGCGGATAAAGACCCGGGAGACGCGGTCCATGGCCCAGCTATAGTGGGGGTGACGCCGGGCCGCGGCCAATTGGGCCGCTTCCACTTCCGGGGCCGCGGGCCGGGGCCGGGTCACTTCGGCGCAGCCGGCCAGAAAAATCAAGGCTAGCCCCAGACACCCACGCAGCAGGAAATAACCGAAAACTGAAAACCGAAAACCGTAATCCATGTTCAAAACCGGTAGCGGAGAGACACCCCCGCGGTGAACAGCCGGTATTGGTCCACAAATTCCCGGAAATAGAAAACGTGGACGTCAGTAACGAAATTCTGCACCCATTCCCACTCCAGCGCGGCCAGCCCCTGGAGGGCCGGCCCCCACTGGCCGCGCTGGTTGACGGCCTGGATGGTTCCCTGAAGGATGAAGGTGGGCAGGCGGAAAATCTGCCGGTCAAAATCCACCCCCAGGCCCAGGGCTGTATAGCTCCGGGGGCTGAAATACGCCTGCTGCTGGAGGCGGTATGAGGCCAGGTAAAAGTGGGGGGTGAACTCCAGGTGCATCCGCGGTTCCCGCCAGGCCTGCCAGGCCAGCCCCTGGTAGAGGGTAAGGCGGCGGTTGTGGTCGGAAAATAAAGCTCCGCCCAGGTTGCCCCGCCAGTCCAGACCCGGCCGGAACTGGTGGCCGAAACCCAGGTCCACCTGGTTGATGGCGGTGATTTGAGCCTTTTCCAAATTCAACACCCCCTGGTAGAGGCGGGGATAGACGAAAGATTCCTGGTCGAAGATGTCCCGGCGGCTGTATTTCAGGGCCACCTCGGTTTGGTCGGCCCGGTACTTCACCTCCACGGAACCCATAATCCGGTTGCGCTCTTCTTTTTCAGTGACCTGCAAGATGGACAGGGGAAAAGCCGGGTTGGTGAGGATCGTCTTGGTATGGTCCACCCGTTTCCAGTAGCGCCGCCCGATGATCTCCCCGCTGATTTGCAGCCGGTCGGTCACCGACAAGGGTCCGGCTCCCAGGGCTACTTCCGCCCTTTGCAGGCGGCTGGCCTGACTGTCGGAAAGTTGGGTAAAACCGGGCCGGACTATAACCGTGGGATCCAGGAGGTCCTGCTTGTACACCCGGTATTCCAGGGCCAGGCTCACCGGCAGGACCTTGGTGACCCAGAATCCCCCGGACAGGCGCACCAAGCCGCCCTGCAGTTTATTGCTGTCGCTGAAATACAAGGACTCGGGTTGGACCATGGGGAGGGCCTGCCACAGGAAGGCCGGCAGGTAATTGCTCAGGCCCAGGCTCCGGCCCGGCCAGCCGCTTTCCCGGTCGAACCGGGAAAACTGCCAGGGCCGCGCCCCTTCTTCGGGACTGCGCAAGCCCCTGGTCTGAGGGAAGCCCCGAGACGCCACCTGGGGCCGCATCTGCTGGCGCACCTCCTCCAATTCATTGAGCAACTCCACATCCTGGGGGGCCTCTTTCAGGGCCGCGGCAAAGGCGCGGTGCGCTTCGGCCCAGTTCCCCTGGGCCCTGGCCTGCCGGGCCTGGGCCACCCGGGCCGCTTGAGAGTGGGGGGCGCCCTGGACGACCTCCCGGTACAGCCCTATGGCCTTGCGGTCGCCCATGGCCTCCAGGGTCCGGGCCTTTTCCATGAGCAGGGTTTCCCGGGGCGCCCGCCCTTCCAGTTGGGATAAGGTCTTTAACGCCTCGGCGTAGCTCCCTTCCAGGCGGCAGGCCTGGGCCAGCAGCAGCAGTCCCGAATCGCGCTCTGGACGGCCCTCGGGGATTTTTGCCGCGGCGGCCTTGACCCCTTCATACTGGCCCCGCATCAGATAGACCCGGGCCATTTCCAGGCCGGCCGCCGGGTCGCCGCCCTCCCGGGCCAGGGAGTCCAGGGCCGGGCCCCAATCCCTCATGGCCATCTGGCACTGGAGGAGCATGCGGGCGATATTCTTGTCCTGGGGCCGTAAGTTCAGCGCCCGGCGGTAATACCCCGCGGCTTCCTGCCGCTCTCCAAGTTCCACGGCCAGCCATCCCAGGCTCATCAGCTCTCCCGGCGTCTTCGGCCATTTGTGGCGGCGGTATTCCTTGAGCACGTGGAGCAGGTAATCCAGCTTGCCTGCCTGGCGCCCCAGTTTGCCGGTAAAATAGGCCAGGGCCGCAGCGTGCTCCGGCCCCCTCACCCGGATGCCGGGAATCCGGTTCATGACCCGGTCCAGGTCTTCGTAGCGGGGCAGCTTGGGCAGCAGGGCCGCCAGGATGAGCAGGCTGGGATGGTGGTGGCGGTTCTCCCGGAGATTCTGAACCAGCAGGTCCACGGCCCGGGAGAGGTGCTGGGGGTCCGGGCTGTAAAAGTAGCACCGGGCCAACAGGGCCCGGGCGTCCAGGCTCAAGGGGGACCGGGGCTCCAGCTCTTTCTGGGCCAGGGTCAAGGCCCGGGGACAATCCCGGGCGGCCAGATGCGCCTCCACGCCGGCCATCCGCACCCCCAGGTTCTCGGGCAGGTCCTGGCGCAGGCGGTTTATCAGTTCCAGGGCTTCGGGAGTCCGGCCCAGGTAAGTGATTATCCTGGCTTTTTCCAGGCGCCCGGCTTGGTCCTGGGGAGCCTGCCGGAGCAAGAGGTCGAAAAACTTCAAGGCCGTCTCCAGGTCCCCCAGCCACAGCCAGAGATGGGCCTGCACCTTGAGCAGCGCCGGCTCTTGGGCCTCGGGACAGGCTTTAAGCTCCCGGGCGCCTTCCTCCCACCGCCGGTCCTCCAGCAGCAGGTGGACCCGCCTCAGGCGCAGGCCCAGGTCATCCTTGAGCTTCAGAGCCTCCTGGTACTGCTCCAGGGCCGCGTCCCGGGTTTCCGGGCCAAAGGACAGGATCTCCGCCAATTGCCCCCGCACTTCAAAGTCCTGGGGGCGCCTCTCCAGGTATTCCATAAAATAGCGGGTCGCCTCCCCCCAATGTTTCTGGTAAAAATGCATCTGCCCGGAAAACAAAATCAACTTGGGGTCGTCGGGGTTTACCCGGCGGAGCGGCCCCACCGCCTCCAGGGCCTCTCGGTAACGCCCGGCGTATGAGTAGGTAAGAGCCGCCTCCCAGCGCAGGTCTTGGTTAAGCAGGTGCCGGTGGCCGGCCTCATCCCAAAAGGCCGCGGCCCGGTTAAGATTGCCCTGCCGGGCATAAAGGCGGGCCAGGTTGATGACGGTCTCCTGGTGGCTGTCCCCCTGGCGCCAGGCCTCCTCGTAGGCCCTTAAAGACCGGGAAAAATCTTTTATGAGCAAAAGCTCCAGGGCGTACCAGCGCCTAAGCTCCAACTCCCCCTTGCCCTCCACCCAAGGCTCCAGCACCGCTGCGGCCTCGGTATGCCGTCCCATTTGGGACCACAAGCGGGCCACGGAGAGGGCATGCTCCTTTTTCCCCGGGTTCTTGGCATAAAGCCTTAGATAATGGGACAGGGCCTGTTCTCCGTCTTTCCCCGCCTCGGCCGTGCGGGCCGCCTCCAACCGCAAGGCCTCGGAATCGGCGGCCTTTTCCAGGAGCCGCTGGTATACCTGGCCCGCGGCCTGGTAATCCCGACGCCAGTAGTGGAGCAGGGCCAGGCGGTGCAAGCTCTCCTGGTTTTCCGGATATTCGGCGGCTTCTTCTTCCTGGAGGGCGATGGCCTCGGGGTAGCGCTTCAGCGAAGCCAGCAGGTCCATTAGGTGGCGGCGCACCAGGGGGTCATGGTCCAAAAGATAAAGCCGCTGGTAATAGGCCGCAGCCAGGGCATGGTCTTCGGCGTCCTTGGACGCGATATCGCCTGCGGCTGCCAGAATTTCACGGTCATCGGGCTGGTCCTTAAGATACCGGGCCAGGAGGATCAGGGCCTCCGGGCGCCGGTCCAGGAGGTCCAGGGCCTGGGCCTGGAGCTTCACGGCCCCGTTGGCCCCCGGATCTTTATCCAGGACTTTTTGGCTCAGTTCCAGGGCCGCCTGGGGGTCCCCGCATTTGAGATAGATCCAGGCCAGGAAAGTCCTGTTATTGGGGGTCGGTTCCCGCTGGTATATTTTTCGGGCCAGTTCCCTGGCCCGAAAGTTGTCGCCCCGGTCCGCGGCTTCCTGAGCCTGGCGGAATAGGGTGGAAGTGGACCGCAAGAAGTCCGGGTCTTTATGCCAGGCCGCCAGAAAAACGGCGGCGAGAAAACCCGGAAGGAGAATCCAGAGAAGCGCTCGTTTCGCTTTAACCATAAGCCACCTTCGGATCCATGGCCGGGGCCCAGCGGGGTTTGCTCAAAGCCGCCAGCACCAGGTCGGACAAAATCCAGATGGTCAGCGCCGAAAAAATGGAATTGAAAGCCACCAGCCGGGGCATGGCCCACCCCAGGCCCAGGGACAGGAAAGGCATGGTCAGGTGCAATCCCATTAAAGTCAGGTGAGGAGCCAGATACCACGACCTTTCCCTAATGGCAAAAGGGTAAAGATTGTTGACCAGGTAACGGGGCTTGCGTCCCGGAGGATAAAAAAGGGCCGCCAGGGTGGCCGCGCCGTAAACCGGAAACAGGCTCCCCAAGATCTTGAACTGCTTCAGGGCGTCTTTGCGATAAAACAGGAACCGGAACATCAACACGGTGGAAACCAGATATGCCCCCCGCAGGAGCCAGTAGCCCGTCTCGTGGCCCAACAAAATGGAACCGCCGCCCCAATACACCAGCAAGGGAATGAGGTAAAAAATGGGAAAAACCAGACCGCTGGCCAGGTAGCTCACCATGATGATGAGGAAGCGAACCCGCCGCCGCCAGGTTAAGCCTTTTTTCCATAAGGGGTTGTCCCAGAAAAACAGGCGCATGGCATCCAGACCCCACTGGAACCGCTGCCGGTACACCCCGGCCAGGGTGGCGGGGGCCAGCCCCCGGGACAGGGCATACGGGAAATAGATGCCCTTCCAGCCCCGGCTGACCAGCTCGTAGGAAGTGGTGAAATCCTCCACGATATTCCAGGTGGCGAACCCTCCCAGGTCTTCCAGGGCCCGGCGGCGGTAGATCACGCCGGAGCCGCAGGAAATCACCGCGTTGGCCTGGTCGTTGCCCACCTGCAGGACTTCGTAAAAGATCTTGTCACCGTTGTAAAACGGATCCCCCTGGGGGAGGAAAAAGGCTTGCTTACTCTGAACATAAGCCACTTGGGGAATCCGGAAAAACCCCGCCATCCGGGTGAGAATATCCGGCGCCGGCACCTGGTCCGCATCCAGGACCAGGATCAGGTCCCCCCGGCTCCGGTCCAGCCCGAAATTGAGGTTGCCGCTCTTGGCATTGTCTTGGGGCAGTCCCGCCAGGGGGCGGGATAAATAATGAAAGCCCAGGGAATCGGCCAGGCCGGCCACCTGGGAGGAGCCGCCGTCATCCAGCACATAAACTTCCATTGCTGGATATTGAATAGCCTTGACCCCCCGGAGCGTGGCCATGACCACTTCCAGAGGCTCCCTGCAGCAGGGGATGAAGATGTCCACCGGGAGGGCCGGGGAGGATGATTTAAGGCCCCGGGGCCGGTGAAAGCGCAGGCGCCAGGTGTCACAGGCCAACAGCAACATGAGCAGCAGGGCCAGGACTTCCGCGGCCCAAAACAGCATCCCTTGCCAGTCCCGTTGGATCAGGGCCAGCCGCCCCACCCAGTAAACATAGGCGGCGCCCAGGAGCACGGTGAGCAGGGAGAAGGACTGGGCCAGGAGCCGCCGGGGGCGGTCTTTTACTTCCAAATACCGGCGCCGCGGCGGGCGGCGGCTCGGTTCCGCCCCAAAGAAAGAGAGGGGATTCCGGCCCATGGGCTTGATCCTCCTCAGAGAACGCGGGTGGAAAGGGCCGGGGAAAAACTGCCGGCAAATCCATTTGCCCTTATCATCACATCCCCTCCTGGAATGTTAAAACGCCGACCCCAGACCCTTCAAGTTTAATTTTATTAAAAACTATAATAAGATTCTTTGCATTGAAAAATCAAATAAAAAATCTAGTTTTAACCAAACTTCCTGGTTTTTAGTTGAAGACCATTTATCCTGGGTTTATTTGGTTTCATCTATGGTTCAAACAGCATATAAGCCTATTGACATCTGATGCAAAAATAATTATCATCAAAACATCATGACTAGAACCACTATAGACATCGACGACCCGGTGCTGCAGGAACTGAAAGCCCTGCAAAAGAAAAGGGGGCGGTCACTGGGAAAGATCGCTTCTCAACTCCTGGCGGAGGCCCTGGCCCAGGAGCGCGCCGCGCCTGCGGCCGCTCCCAGGTTGCAATGGATCTCCCGCCCTATGGGCGCCCTGGTGGATTTGGCCGACAAGGAAGCCCTCTATACCGTGTTGGACCGGGACGAGCCATGAGCTACAGCCTGGACGTAAATCTTTTGCTCTACGCTTCGGACCAATCCAGCCCCAGAAATGGGGATGCGTTGCGCTTCTTGGAGAGTCGTACCAATGATCCCGACCTCTTTTGTCTGGCCTGGCCCACCCTGATTTCTTATTTGCGGATTGCCACCCATCCCCGGATTTTTCGCCATCCCCTTTCTCCGGATGAAGCCCTGGCTAACGTGGCCAGCCTTTTGAGCCTGCCCCGGGTCAGGGTTCTGGCCGAAGCGGAAGGATTCCTGGAAGTCTATCGGGAGGTGACCGGGAACTTTCCGGTGCGGGGAAATCTGGTGCCCGACGCCCACTTGGCGGCATTAATGCGCCAACACGGCGTCCGGCGAATTTACACTACTGATGCGGATTTTAAGAAATTCGACTTTCTGAAAGTGAAAAATCCTTTCACCTAGCCCCATGGCAAAGGGGGAGCCGCTCCGGGTGCTGGTGGATCAGGTGACCCCTGTGAGCTTTCTTTCCCCCATATCCCTCCCGTGGTCCAGCGAAATGACCTTGACATACCCCCATTTTGTCGGTTAAAAATATATTTTTTATATTGGAATTTCATATGGCCGGACAGATCCGCGCAATCCGCGGCATGCGGGACATCCTGCCGCCGGAGACCAGCCGGTGGCAGTGGGTGGAGCAAGTGGCCCGGGAGGTTTTCGACCTCTACGGCTACCGGGAGCTCCGTCTGCCCTTACTGGAGCGCACCGAGCTTTTCAGCCGCTCCATCGGTGTGGACACGGACATCGTGGCCAAGGAGATGTACACCTTCCCGGACCGCCACGGCGACTCCCTGACGCTGCGCCCCGAGGCCACGGCCCAGGTGGTGCGGGCGGCGCTGGAAAACCGGCTGGACCGCGCCCCGGGAGTGCAGAAGCTTTACACCCTGGGCCCCATGTTCCGCTATGAGCGCCCCCAGAAGGGCCGCTACCGCCAGTTCCACCAGATCAATTGCGAGGCCCTGGGCGCCGACGCGCCCGATTTGGACGCGGAAGTCATCCTGATGCTCATGGAGATCCTGGGGCGCTTAGGGCTGACCCAGGTGCGGCTGTTCCTCAACTCCCTGGGCTGTCCCGAGTGCCAGCAGGATTTCAAGGCCCGGCTCAAGCTCTTTCTCCGGACCAAAGAAGGCTGGTGCGACGATTGCTTCCGCCGCCGGGAAATCAACCCCTTGCGGGTCCTGGACTGCAAGTCGGCCCATTGCCAGGGGCTGCTGAAGGGCTCGCCGGTGCTCAAGGACTGTCTGGACGAGGCTTGCGCCGGCCACTACGCCCGGGTCCTGGAGTTGCTGAACCGCTTTCGAGTCCCTTATGAGGAAAACCCCCGCCTGGTGCGGGGCCTGGATTATTACACCCGCACCGCCTTCGAAGTGGTGGCGGCGGGGCTGGGGGCCCAGGACGCGGTGGCCGGAGGCGGCCGCTACAATGGCCTTTCCCAAGAATTGGGCGGCCCGGAATTGCCCGCCATCGGCTTCGCCATCGGCCAGGATCGCCTCCTGGAGGTGCTGCCGCCGGAAGCGGGGCGGATTAGTCCGCCCAAGGTCTTTCTCGCCGCCCTGGGGGACGCGGCCCGGGACCGGGCCTTGGGTCTCCTGCAGGACTTGCGCCGCTGGGGTCTGGCCGCGGAGATGGATTTCCAGGGCCGGTCCCTGAAAGCCCAGATGTCCCTGGCGGACCGCCTGGGCGCGATCTATGTTATTATTCTAGGAAACCGGGAGCTGGAAACGGGCCAGGCCGTGCTCCGCCGCATGGCCACCGGCGGGCAGGAGCAAGTGGCCCTCAAAGAACTCCCGGCCATACTGGCCAATTTCATCAGCGGCAAAGTATAAAATTCCCTGATTCCCCTTTAAAAAAGGGAGAATCGAGATTCCAGGAGAATTTCGATTCAAATAAACTTATGGGGGTTGGGGGAGAGGGTTTGGGAGAGGGGGCAGGGGCCGTCGGCCCATGGCCCCCTCTCCCAAATATTCCCTCCCCCCAAACAGGAAGGAATTTATCGTGTTTGATTCAGTGGCAGGGCTGACCCGCACCCATTCCTGCGGAGACCTCCGGGCCGCGCACGCCGGCCAGGAGGTGGT
>VGSO01000016.1 GCA_016874945.1 Deltaproteobacteria bacterium | reverse complement strand
CGTGTCTGGCCGGCCCAAGGCTATCGTAAAGGCATGGTCCATGAGGAAGTCTGGCTCATCATCGAAAGGCGGTGGCAGGGCCGGGAAAACTTTGAATTGCGCTACTACTTCAGCAATATGCCCCAGGAGATTCCCACCTTGGAGATGGTGCGTCTCTTCCATGAAAGGTACTGGATCGAACAAGGATATCAGCAATTGAAAGAAGAGTTGGGGTTGGATCACCATGAAGGCCGATCTTGGATCGGCTGGCATAGACATGTTCTCCTGGTTTTTCTGGCTTTCGGCTACCTCACCCAACTGCGGGTGCAAGAAAAAAAACGGCTGCAGCAGAGCTCCTGGACGAACAAATTGTCGCCACCGAGGATACCGGAGAAAGGGACTTCCAACTAAAGGATGCTTCGTTAAAGTCGTGGCCGTCGCGAAGGTGTCCCACGCGTTCCTCAGAACGATGGCGGCGAAAACAACGGGCCCAAAAAATGCCTTCATTGCCCGATATCCGCCATCAATTGGCAAAATGCTTGATGAGGATGCTGATTTGATCATTTATCTGTCGGAGTAGTATTAAGTATCTTAATCAATTTAGCCCCCTCCCCCCAACCCCCTCCCACCGAGGGGAGGGGGGGATCAAGGCCAACTTTTTCCGCCTTTTAAGCTGTTTCGCAGAGGTCTCAAATTGAGACCTCTGCAAAAATATCGAAATGCCAGACAAACCAGAAAAATTCTAGTGGCACATCGCGGCCTGAGGCCGCAACCAAACTGATAAAATGATCTGATTACTCTGTTAAATCAGTGGGTTGAAAGCCTTTTCTTTGTCAAAAAACAAGAAACTCAGGATTAGTGGCACAGGCCTCTGGCCTGTGGTTAACTATGCATAAACTATGAACTTTTCACACAGGCTGGAAGCCCCCAGGGCGAACCCAAGGTTCGCCCCTACATTTTAATACCTTTTGAAGGCGAATTGGGCTTACACACCAACCAAGAGCATCACCCCTGGGAATATGGCCCGTATAACGCACCCCAGGAGTTCTTCGTCCCAAAAGGATTCTTCCTAACCCGGACGAGCCGGAACCAAAAAGAATGAAAAATTTTCTGCCAGAAAAAGCACGAATCTTATTTCTAAGGTACTAAGGTATCCATCTGCCCTCAGCCGACTTACTTCTGGGACCTGGCACCAAGTTTGAAATAGTACGGGGAAAAACAAGGAAGTTGAGGCGATGAAACGGAATAAACGGACCACCATCCTGGCCCATGAATGCCTGACTCCCCTCACGGAAAAGATTTTGGCCCGCATGGGGCTGGAAGGAAAGGCAATTCGCCGGCGGCTGCTCCTGTTTTACCAGGAACGGAACAGCAGCAAAGAGCACCGGACCCAGGAAGACCGAGGGTAGGAAACCATCAGGCTCGGGGTCTAGGGCTAACAGGAGGGCCTAACGGCATGGCGATACAAGTATAGACTTCCACCTTGCCCGGACTGAAGCGACGAACTGCGTTCTTTTTATTGACTGCGCCCCTCGAGGTGATTATAGTGTGAATGATTCCACCGGATCTCCCAAGACAGAGGTGCTCATGGCCTGGGTGCGGACGGTTCTGGTCCTGGGGCTGCTGCTGGCCCCGGGCTGCCACGATATACTTTATCCCAGATTCGACAAAGGGATGTGGGCCTCTTACATCCACCTCAATGATTTAAATATAGGTATGAGCAAAGGCGCGGTGGAAGGGGTCATGGGCCCCCCGAATATCAAAGAAGAAGGAGATTACCGGGGCGGCCGTTACACCATCTACTTCTACCTGACCCATGACCGGGACCAGGAGGGCAGCGGAACGGTGCGCGGCGGTTATACCCCTGTGGTCTTGAAAGACAACCGCCTGGTAGGCGTCGGCAAGCGGGCTTATGATCAAGCTACGGACAAGACTGTGTATACCGACGATTACCCCAATCTCCCCTGGCGGGTGACTAAGTAAGAGTTTTCGGTTTTCGGTTAAGAAAACGAGGATAGATTTCCTAAGAAAGAGGGCCTTGGCAGGGAAAGCCAAGGCCCTCTTGTTTTATTGAATTCGATTATTGCCTTTGCTCCGCAAAGGCAATCCAGGTAGGACGTCTTAGAAAAAATCTCCCTATTTCGAGATGGACCACCAGCCCAAAAAATATTCGTGGCGCAGGCCTCTGGCCTGTGGCCGCCGTCTGTTCTGTCAAGAAACCTTCCCACAGGCTGGAAGCCTGTGCTACTCATGTCAGTGTATTTTGTCTTTCATTTAAGCAAGAGGCAGCCGATCTTCAGAGGCCCTTCCCGGAGTTAAGGCAACAATCGGATTACTAAAAACTGAAAACTCAAAACTGAAAGCTCTACTCCCGTTCGCCCAACAACTGCCCGCAGGCCGCCTGGATATCCTGGCCCCGGCTCTCCCGGGTGAGGACGGTGTAGTTAGCCTGCCGGAGAATATCCTGGAACTCCAGCACCCGGTCCTCGGGAGACGGTTCAAAGGGCACGTCGCCATAAGCATTTAGTGGAATAAGGTTGATCTTGGCCCGGAAGCCCCGAAGCAGCCGGGCCAGTTGCCGGGCCTGGGCCGGCGCGTCATTGATGCCTTTTAGCAGCACATAGGCAAAAGTGACGCGGCGGTGCCGGGGCAGGGGAAAATCCCGGCAGGCTTGCAGCAGAGTCTCCAGGGGGTAGCGCCGGTTGATGGGCATGATCCGGCTGCGAGTCTCATCATCCGGGGCGTTTAAGGACACGGTGAGGTTGGCCCGGGCCTCCTGCCCCAGTCGGGGAATAAGGGGGGCCAGACCCGCGGTGGATACCGTGAGGCGCCGGGGGGAAAAGTTGAGCCCCCACTCTGCGGTGATCATGGTCAAGGCCCGGACCAGGGCGGGAAAGTTGGCCAGGGGTTCCCCCATACCCATGAAGACCAGATTGGTAATGGGCCAATCCCCTGTGAAGTGGCGACGCACCGTTAGAATTTGATTGAGCATTTCCCCGGCGGTGAGATTCCGCACCAGGCCCCGCCGGGCGGTGGCGCAGAAGCGGCACCCCAGGGCGCAGCCCACCTGGGTGGAGAGGCACAGGGTGTAGTGGCCTTCTTCCGGAATGAGCACCGACTCGACGCAGTTTCCGTCTTCCAGGGCCAGGAGGTATTTGCGGCTGCCGTCCCTGGACACCTGCTCCCGGTCTATCCTGAGGTCGCTAAGATAGGCCCGGCGGGCCAGCTCCTGGCGGAAGGCGCGGGAGATATCGGTCATGGCCTCGAAATCATTCACCCCTTTATAGACCCACTTGAGCACCTGCCGGGCCCGGTAGGGCGGATGACCCCATATGGTCATGAGCTGCTCCAGCTCAGGCAAAGTGAATTCTTTCAAATCCGGGGGATTGCTCATGGAAGGGAGTAATACAGTTTTTAGTTTTTAGTTTTTAGTTAAAGGGGTGAGCATCAGGGTTTATGCAGAGATTGGACTTGCAGGGAAAACCCAAAAACCGGGGGGCTATAGGCTATAGGCTCCATACATTAAAATTCCATGATCTTATTACTTTCTAAAATCGTAAGGATGGCTGATTCTTTAAACTCAAAACTCAAAACTTAGAACTTAAAACAGTCTTTTCAAACGCCCCGGGACCGTTCCAGGGCCTCTTGCTGGGATTTGCAGGCTATGCACATGGTGGTCACCGGCCGGGCAATGAGGCGCTTTTCGGCGATGTCCCCGCCGCAGATTTCACAGACGCCGTAAGACCCGTCATCGATGCGCTCCAGGGCTTCCCGGATCTTGGTGATGAGCTTCCGTTCCCGGTCCCGGATCCGCAAGGTGAAGTTGCGGTCCGTTTCCAAGGTGGCCCGGTCCGTGGGGTCCGGGAAGGCCGAGGCGGCCATGCCGGTCATATCGGTTCGGGTTTTGTCAGCTTCTCCCAAAATCTCTTGCAAACGGTCTTGCAAGAGCTGGCGGAAAAACTCCAGACGTTCCGGTTCCATCACTTAACTCCTGCCTGCTCCAATGGACTTGCATTATCGGAAGCCAGGTCCGGGTGGCGGTAATCCCCCCGGACGCCCCCGCTTTTTTCCAGCAACAGCAGTTCTTGAATAACCAAACCCCGGTCCACTGCCTTACACATATCATATATGGTCAGCGCGGCCACCGCGGCGGCAGTGAGGGCTTCCATTTCCACCCCGGTCCGGGCGTAAGTCCGCACCTTGGACCGGATGGTCACCGCGCAGTCCTGGGGTTCAGGGAAGAACTCGATGTCAATGCCGGTGAGGGGCAAGGAGTGGCATAAGGGGATGAGCTGGGCGGTGTTTTTCGCGGCCATGATCCCGGCCAGTCGGGCCGCGGCCCAGACGTCGCCTTTGGGAAGAGTCCCTTCCAGGAGTAGCGGAAAGACCCGGGGGCCCACCACCACCCGGCAAGAAGCCGCGGCGGTGCGCAGGGTTTCGGGTTTGTCACCCACCTCCACCATGCGCAGCCGTCCCTCCTGGTCTAAATGGGTAAATTCCGTCATGGCCTTCCCATGAGACTTTCCTGCTCCAGGGAGAGCATCTCCTGGAGAATCTCCGTTTGCCGGGGGTTGAGAGATTCAGGGGTGACGACCACCACTTCCATTACCTGATCTCCCCCGGGCGCGCCGGCGCCGGGGAAACGGAAAACCTGGCGGTTTTGGGTGCCCCGGGGCAGGTTAAAGATGGAGAAGCCGTCCAGGGTGGGCACCCGGACAGGTCCGCCCAGGGCCGCCTGGGCAAAAGAGACCTGGACCCGGCAGTGCAGGTCGTTCCCCACCCGGCTGAAGAAGTGATGGGGCTCAACATGGATGACCACCTCCAGGTTCCCTGGGGGGCCGTTCTGGAAGCCCGCACCCCCTTCGCCGACAATGCGCAACCGGGCGCCGTCCCGGGTACCCGGAGGGATGGAGAGGTGATAGCGCCGGGTTTCGCCCCAGGACCCCTGGCCGTGACAATGGAAACAAACTTGGACCGCGATTTTCCCCCGGCCCCGGCAGCCTTCACATATAGGGCCGAAGCGCAGCAGGCCCGGGCCTCCCAGCATGCGGCCCCGCCCCTGGCAGTGGGGACAGGTCTGGTAACCGGCTCCCGGGGCCAAACCGGTGCTGCGGCAGGGGGAACAATGACTGGTGTGGAAAACTTGAATGGCCGTCTCCATCCCCCGGATGGCCGCGGCAAAAGGAATTTGCAGATCATAGCGGAAGTCGGCTCCCGGAGAATCAACCAGGGGCGCGCCGGTCCGGGGGATGCCGAAAATCTCTTCAAAAAACGCTTCCTGGTGGAAGTCCCGAGGACGTCGGTATTTTTGGGCTTCAGGGCGGGGATGGGCGCCGATTCGGGCCTTGATTTCCTGGATGGCTTCATAAGCCTCCGCCACCTGGCGGAAATGGGCCGCCGCATCCGAATTGCCGGGGTTGCGGTCCGGGTGGTATTTCCGGGCCAGCACCCGGTAGCGCCGCCGGATTTCCGTCCACGGGGCTTCCGGGGAGATACCCAGGATATGATAATAATCGGCTGCGGTCATGCTCACGGTTCCCCAAATTCCCGCGTCGTCCCGCCCACTCCAGCCGGTAATTTATTACTCGGGGCCATAACAAGATTAGATTCTTGGTCATTCTAAGCCGCCCCAGGCGGCGAAGAATCTAGACATTTTCAGCTCTTACGATATCTCCAGCTTCCCGGCGCGGCGCCGGGCGTTGCTCCTTTCCCTGGAGGATGTGTTTTTTTTCTTCAAGCAGTTAGGCGCACCCCAGGGCCAAGGTTCGGCTTCGGCCTATAAACCTGCAATATCATCAAATTTTTATAAATTATTCTAGGTTAGAAGTAAACCCTAATTTTTCTTCTCCCCATGAGTGTGGATGACGGGAAACCGTTGACATTCTTAGCGCCATTGAGTAATGTACGCTTGTTTAAGCATTTCAGCGACTTCTATTGGCGGCGCCGGAGAGCCAGGAATCATCCGTGGTTTTCCTAAGAAAGAGCGGCTAACGGGGTCTCTCAAAGTAAGGATAGATATCCTTTTCTAAAGCTATGATTAAACGGCTGCTGGAGCGATTTCGCCGGGACCGAGGCCGGCACAAGGCCACGGCCCAGGTTGACTTTTTTGCCGATGACCTGGTAATTCCCTCCATCGTGTGGCACCGGACTCAGGATTCTCCAAATGACCCCATCGCCCTGGTGGTCCACCTCTATGCCCGGATCCTTTATGAGCTGGCGGAATTGAACAAGGTTCAGGTGGCCCGGCAGTTGATGGAATTTGTGGAGCAGGTGTGTCAGCGGCTCATTGGCGCGGAAGGGCCCCCCAAGCGGCTTCGTCTGCCCCTGGGACAGCTTCGTTACTCCACCGAACCTCCCCTTTCTCCCGCGATTCGCACCTACCAGGCGGAGTTTTACCAATTCCAGGATGGCCGTTACCGCGTGGAATTCCGGGGAAGCCTGGGGAAAGAGGAGCTTTACCTGCCGGGAGCCTTCCTGGCCCTCTTGCAGTTCTGTCTCGATGAGCTGGGGGATGAAACATTAAAAGGCTTGGCCCAGGCATTGGACCGACTCCATCTGTACTACCGCTATCGCCGGGACTTCTGGGAAGGGACTTCCCTAAGCACCGGTCCCGCCTTTGCCCTGAGCGCGGAAGAACTGCGTCCCGAAGAGTAATATTAGGAAAGAGTGTAGGATGGTCCCCGCCCGCTGTTTCAGGTTTCGGCGATCAGGGGTCGGGAGGTTGAGGCGTGGGCGGTTTTACCGCCACGGTTGGAGGCCACGCGACAGTTACTATAGAAATTGGTCATCCCCAAACAGCAGGCTTCAGACCAAGCGCATTGTAAAAGCAATGATTAACCGGTGAACCCCTTTTTAAAATCCCCCTGACTTCCCTTTTCCGAAGAAAGCTTTTCTCTATTTTGCCTTCATCCTTTCGGTAAAATAACCCCGGATTTTCCACCTTTGTTCAAGGGAATCAGGGGAAATTTTTATTTTTTTCCCTTTTCGGAACAAAAACATGATCGAAATGTAAATATTTCTTGAATTAGATTAATTTCTGTTATAGCTTACGGTCAGTCTTAAAAGGTTGGTGGACACGGGAAATTGGCGGCTTGAGTTTCTGAATAAATAATGGCCTCTAAGCCCTCCGAGGTCATACCGTATGAGGCAAACTGCGCCGGGACCTCCCCGGCTTGCAGATCTTGCCTCAAAGATCGGAGAGCCGCAGATGGGCAGCCCCCAGGCAAGGGAACTCTCAGGAGTAAAGAGGGAGCCGGAGGGGTATAGTGGCTTCAGAAGGCCCCTGCGCATAATGGCCAGGCTATTGGCAGCCTGGCTTTTTTGCGTCGTGGCCCTGGTCAGTTTCAGCTGGGGAATGGAAGACCAGAAGACCTTGCGGTTGATGGCCCGCATCCATCCCAAGGTTTCCCTTATCCTGGACCGCAGCCAGGTAACTTTTGCGGGGGCTGAAGATCAGGCGATAATCCCGGCCGCGGAGGGTGCGGTGCAGGTCACGGCCAAAGGCGCAGCCGGAGTCAATCGTCCTCTGGTTCTCACCATGCGGGCCGAGAATGATTTGGAAGGCTCCGCGGGGCGCATCCCAATCCACCAGGTGCGCTGGACCGCCCTGGGAGAAGGGTTCCGGGACGGGTCCTTGAGCCGGGCCGCCGATAAAATCCTGGGCCGCTGGACCTCCAGCGGCGTCCACCGAGGCCAGGTTAACTTCGAACTTGTCTCTCCCCCGGAAATGGCCGCCGGTGAATATCAATCCCAGGTCACCCTGACCCTCGCGTCGCCCTGATGGTTCGCCACCCACTAGTTATTAACCGCCGATGAACGCAGATTAACGCCGATAATAGAAGTCAAAGAGCAACAAAAACACACGAAGAACACCGAGAAAAGATCCAGGGGGCCTTGGCTGAAGCCAAGGCCCCCTGTTGTTTATTATTCGTTTAATTCCTTCGTATGTCCTTCGTGTTCTTAGTGGTAATCTTTTAATATCGGCGTTAATCTGCGTTCATCGGCGGTTAAAAACCATCATTCAAGCCGAAAGCCGTTGCAGCAGCCCCGCCTTGATACGGTCGAACTCCTCGGGGCTGATTATCCCGGTATCCCGGAGGCGCACAAATTCTTCCAGCTCTTCCCGCAGGCGTTCCGGGGGGAGCCAGGCGGCGGCGTGGTGGGTGTCGGTGGCCTCCATGACCACCGGCCCTTCCAGGGCCAGGGGTTGGGGGCGAGCCGGCAGGGCCGCGGGGAGGCCCTGGGACCCATGGTAGCGCACGGTGAAAAGCCCGTTGAGCAAAGAGATTTCCATATTTTTGCCGTTTCGGGCGGCATCCCGCATCATGTCCTGGAACTCGCTCCCCTGGGCCGCCATTTTGGCCTTGAGGTCGCCCCAACGGCGGTGGAGGCGGTAGCCGATCCAGGCGCATAACCCGACAAACCCGGCCAGAATCCAGGTGGTGAAGCCCAGGACGCCGGTGAGCCATACCAGGGCCACGATGAGGACAAAGGGCACGGCGATCAAAAAGATCAGGAGGCTGTAAAATTGAGAGAGATTGCTCCAGGAGGAGACCGCGGCGTCGGGAGCCGCGGTTTTGAATTTGGAAAAGAACTTGCCCATTGTAATGCCGGTTTTCGGTTTTCGGTTTACGGTGAAAAAATGCTCATTGCCCCTGCCATTTCCTCAAGTGAGGAATTCCTAAGGCCCATGTTTTGGTTTACCCAGGGCGGGGCGGAGCACAGTTATCTTCAGATTACAGTAGCGACTAGAAAAACATATTGGGGCGAGGTTTGCAAGCAGTTTTCGTATCCGTGTTTATCTGCGTTCATCCGCGGTTTAATTTTAATTTTAACCGCCGATGGACGCAGATTGCCGCAGATAATGGATCGCAGTGGGACCTTCTATTCCCTAATCCCTGCTCCCTAACCCCTGGCATTAAAAAACGCCTGGTAGGCCTTGAAGGTCATGTACAGGTCGGCCTTGGAGGCCACCTCAAAGGGCGAGTGCATGGACAGCAGCGGGGTGCCGCAGTCGATGATCTCCATGCCGTGGATGGCCAGGTACTTGGCGATGGTGCCGCCGCCCCCTTCGTCCACCTTGCCCAACTGGCCCGCCTGCCATACCACCCCGAACTCCTGGAATATGCGCCGGATCCAGGCCACGTATTCCGCGTTGGCGTCGCTGGTGTAATACTTGCCGCCGCTGCCACCGTACTTGTGGAAGGCCACGCCGTAGCCCAGGCGGGCGGCGTTGCGCTTCTCGTGGACTTCCGGGTAATCCGGGTCCAGGGCGCCGGTGACGTCCGCGGAGATGGCCCGGGAGTTCATGAGCACCCGCCGCCGGGTCTGGGGGCTTTCCCCCTGGCGCTCCAGCAAGAGTTCCACGACTTCTTCCAGGAGGCAGCATTTGGCCGAGGTGTTGCCGTCGGAGCCGGTCTCTTCCTTGTCATAAAACATGGCCAGGCAGGTGTACTCCGGCTCGGTAGTGTCCAGGACGGCCTCCAGGGCCGCGTAGGAGCAGGATCGGTCATCCTGGCCGTAGCCCGCCACCAGGCTCCGGTCCCAGCCGATGTCCCGGGCGGGGCCGGCGGGCACGGCTTCCAGCTCGGCGCTGATCAGGTCTTCTTCCCGGATGCCGTAATGGTCCTCCAGATATTTAAGGAGATAAAGCTTGAAACGCTCCTTGGTCTCCGGGTCCCCCAGGGGCAGCGACCCCACCAGGATATTGAGCTTTTCGCCTTCAAAGGCCTCGGTCACCTTTTTGTCCATCTGGGCCTTGCGGGCCAGGTGGGGGAGCAAATCCAGGACGGTGAACACCGGGTCCCCGGGATCTTCCCCCACTTTGAACTCCACCCGGACGCCGTCGGCCTTGAGCACCACCCCGTGGAGGGCCAGAGGCCGGGCCAGCCACTGGTATTTCTTGATGCCCCCGTAATAGTGGGTCTTGAAAAAGGCCAGGTCCGTATCTTCATAAAGGGGATATTGCTTCAGGTCCAGGCGGGGGGAGTCAATGTGGGCGGCCACGATGCGCACCCCCTCGCTCAGGGGCCGCCTTCCTTTTATCGCCAGGACGATGGTTTTGCCTTTATGATTGTAGTAGCCCTTATCTCCGGGAGTCTTAGATTGCAGGTCCACGAACCCCCGGGCCTTGGCCAGGCCTTCAATGACCGCCACGGCTTCCCGTTCGGTCTTGGCCTGGTCGAGAAAAACCTTGTAGCGTTCGCCGTATGCCTGGATGGCCTCCCGAGTGGCCGCGTCCACTTGGTCCCACACCAGTTTTTGGGTGACCGTGAGGCGGTCCCGCAGTTCTTTGAGTTCGTCTTTTCCCTGGGCCTCCATAAGGGTCCTCCGTTCTTATTTAGAAGGAAAGCAAACGTATAAATATTTCACCACCAAGACACTAAGGGCCACAAAGATTATTTATGGGCGTCCTGGACCAGGACGCCCATAAATAAATTCCTTGGTGAATCTTGGTGTCTTAGTGTCTTGGTGGTGAATCATTCTATTGGCCTGGTCCCCTTCACCATAGCTTTAATTTAATATCAAAAATCCCATCGGCAAACAATGGGACAATTCCCCCCCACTGTAACTCCTTGACTTGGGGAAGAAAAACTAATAAATTTTATATCATCTAGGCGAGAGTGGCGGAATTTGGCAGACGCACCGGACTTAGGCTCCGGCGGGAATCCCGTGGGGGTTCGAGTCCCCCCTCTCGCACACCCTCCTGGGGGGGACCGGAAGGAGGGTCAGCATCCGACGCGGAAAAATGCTGCGGCAAAGTCCATCTCTTTGCCATTCCGAGCCGCCAGAGGCGTTGGAAAACCAAACACCCTTCGCCGGCGGCTCAGGATGACAAAAAGGAAAACGGCCCTTTGCCATAGTTTCCCCGAATAACTGCAAAAGAGAGATGATGATGGCAGAACACTCCCTAAAAGTAGAAGTTGAAGATATCAGTCCCATTAAACGCAAACTGAAGGTTGAAATTCCCGCCGCCGAAGTGGACCAGGAGATTGACAAGGTTTACCGGTCCATGGGGAAAAAGGTCAAGGTCAAAGGATTCCGCCCCGGAAAAGTGCCCCGGTCGGTGTTGGAGATGTATTACCGCAGCCAGGTGGAGCGCGAAGTGGTGGACAACCTGGTGCGTCGCTCCCTGGGAGAGGCCCTGAAGGAAAAGGCCCTGGAGCCGGTGGGGGTCAACTGGCCCGAACCCGCGCCCCAGGTGTTCGGAGGACAGGATTACTCCTTTAACGTGGAACTGGAAATGCTTCCGGAGTTCACCGTGGAGAACTACCTGGGGCTGACCCTGGAAGCGGAGCCGGTGGAGGTCTCAGAAGCCGAAGTCAATGCCCGCTTGGAAGAAATCCGCCAGATGAACGCGGTGCTGCGGCCCCCGGAGGAACCCCGGGAAATCCGGGAAGGCGACTTCGTAGTTCTGGACTATCAGGGCTACTTTGCCGGCAAGGCGCTGCCTGAGGCCAAAGAAGAGAACAAATATCTCCAGGTGGGCTCCGGACGCTTCCATCAGGAGTTCGAACGCCACCTCATCGGGCTGTCCCCGGGTAGCGAGGCCAACTTCACCGTGAGCTTCGCCCCGGATTTCGCCAACCCCCTGTTGGCCGGGAAGGTCTTGGATTTTCACGTTAAAATTCATGAGATGAAAGAGAAGATCGTGCCTGACCTGGACGACGCCTTCGCCCAGGCCCTGGGAGGGAACTTTCAAACCCCGGCCGACTTGCGGTCTGCGGTGCAAGAGGATATTATTAAAGAAAAGGAGCAGGCCAGAAAGGCGAAGCTGGAAACCCAGGCCCTGGAGCGGCTCATAGCCCAAACCCCCTTTGAACTGCCGGACGCCTTAATCCGTCAGGAGCAGGAAAACATCGTGCGGGATCAGTGGCAGAGCCTCCAGGAACAGGGGATCAACGTGGCCGGTCTGGATCAGAACCGGATGCTGGAGGCGGTCAAGCCTTCGGCGGAACGCCGGGCCCGGTCCAAGCTCATCCTGGAGCGTATTGGCACCCAAGAGAACGTCACGGTGGACGACGCCGAATTGGAGGCCGGCCTGGAGCGCATCGCGGCCCGGAGCGGCCGGGAGGTGGCCCAGGTCAGACAGTTCTACCAGGAAAACGATCTCCTGGAGATCCTCCGGCGGCAGCTCAAAGATGAAAAGACCTTGAAGCTGCTGGTGGAGAAGGCCGACATCCAGGCGCCGGAGCCCCCAGCCTCGCAGGAGCAGGCATAAAAAATGCAATTGATACCCATAGTAGTGGAGCAGAGCAGCCGGGGAGAACGGGCTTACGACATCTATTCCCGGCTTCTGAGAGACCGGATTATCTTTCTGGGCACGGTTATCACCGACGACGTGGCCAACGTGGTCATTGCCCAGTTGCTCTTTTTGGAAGCGGAAGACCCGGACAAGGAGATCAACTTTTACATCAATTCCCCGGGAGGTCTGGTGACCGCGGGCATGGCCATTTACGACACCATGCAGTACATCAAGTCGCCGGTGGCCACCCTGTGCATGGGCCAGGCCGCGTCCATGGCGGCCCTGCTGTTGGCGGCGGGGGAACAGGGCAAGCGCTTTACCCTGCCCCACGCCCGGATTTTGATTCACCAGCCCATGGGGAGCTTTGCCGGGCAGGCCACCGACGTGGACATCCAGGCCCGGGAGATTCTCCGCCTGCGGGAGGAGTTGAACCAGATTATGGCCGACCACACCGGCCAGGCCCTGGAACGCATTTCCCGGGACACGGAACGGGATTTTTATATGTCCGGCCTGCAGGCCAAGGAATACGGCCTGGTGGACGACGTCATCACCCGCCGGGAGGTGAGCCGGCCGGCTGCAGGATGACATTTTTTAACGAGACCTTGTGAAGGAGACCCTGTAAGAGTCGCCCAGTTCGTCATCCTGAGGGAGGAAGGTGACCGAAGAATAGCCAGGTTCCTTGCAAACGCAGAATGACAGAAAAGGGTGCAGATATATCAAAATAAGAAAATCTTCGCTTCTTCGCCAGACTGTGTAAGACTTGAACTAATGCCGCGGGGTGACGATATTATAAATAAGCCCGACGCGGCCCAAGATGAGAGCGAAATCCAAACCCGGAAGGGGCCTTGATGCCCCCGGGTTTGGGGAGGATATACCCCATGAGTAAACGCGGTGCCGATAAGAGTGCCGATTTGTTGTGTTCCTTTTGCGGCAAAAGCCAGAGCGAGGTGAAAAAGCTCATCGCCGGCCCTGGCGTCTATATCTGCGACGAGTGCATCGAGCTGTGCAACGATATCATCGCCGAAGAGTACGAGAAGGAGGACTCCAAGCACTCCCGCCTGGCCATACCGGAGCCGGCGGCCATCAAAAAGCAGATCGACGAATACGTCATCGGCCAGGAACGGGCCAAAAAGATCCTGTCGGTGGCGGTGTACAACCACTACAAACGCATCAACGCCAAGGTGGACATGGATGGGGTGGAGCTCCAGAAGAGCAATATCTTGCTCATCGGCCCCACCGGTTCAGGCAAAACCCTGCTGGCCCAAACCCTGGCCAAGATCCTCAATGTGCCCTTCACCATCGCCGACGCCACCACTTTGACCGAAGCCGGTTACGTGGGCGAAGACGTGGAGAACATCATCCTCAACCTCCTACAGGTGGCGGATTACGACGTGGAAAGGGCCTCCCGGGGCATCGTCTATATTGACGAAGTGGACAAGATCGCCCGGAAGTCCGACAGCCCCTCCATCACCCGGGACGTCTCCGGGGAAGGGGTGCAGCAGGCCCTGCTCAAGATCATCGAAGGCACCATGGCTTCAGTGCCTCCCAAGGGCGGCCGCAAACATCCCCAGCAGGAATTCATCAAGGTGGACACCACCAACATCCTGTTCATCTGCGGCGGGGCCTTCAACGGCCTGGAGGACCTCATCGGCAATCGCATCGGCAAAAAGTCCATGGGTTTCGGGGCCGACATCCGGAGCAAGGTCCACCGGCCCCTGGGAGAGATCCTGATTCAGGTGCACCCCCAGGACCTGCTCAAGTTCGGCCTCATCCCCGAGTTTGTGGGCCGGCTGCCGGTAATCGCCACCTTGAACGAGCTGGACGAAGAAGCCCTGGTGCGCATTCTCACCGAGCCCAAAAACGCCCTGGTAAAGCAGTATCAGAAGCTCCTGGAAATGGACGCGGTAAGTCTCAAGTTCACCCATGAGGCCCTGGTGGCCGTGGCCCAAGAAGCTTTGAAGCGCAAGTCCGGAGCCCGGGGTCTCAGGGCCATCCTGGAGCGGGCCATGTTGGATCTGATGTACGACCTGCCGTCCAAGAAGGATATCTCCGAATGTCTGATCAGCGATGACTTCATTCTCCATCACGCGGCACCGATTTTTAAATACCGGACTCCCGAAAGCATGACCTGGGATAAACCGGGGAGGGCGGCGCAACAATGATCTTCCGACTTAACCGCACCAGAGGCGAAGGGGACAAAAAGAACCTGCTGATCGTGCCCATGCTGCCTCTCAGGGACATCGTCATCTTTCCCCATATGGTGGTGCCCCTGTTCATCGGCCGGGAACGTTCCATCAACGCCCTGGAATATTCCATGGGCCAAGATAAGTACATCCTTCTCTGTGCCCAGAAGGACCCCCGTAAAGATGAACCCCGGGAAGCGGAAATCCGCAAGGTGGGAACCCTGGCCTCCATTCTCCAGCTCCTGCGATTGCCTGACGGCACCGTGAAGGTTCTGGTGGAGGGCAAAGCTCGGGCCCAGATCCGACAGTATCTGCCCAATGCCAATTTCTACCAGGTGGAAGCCGAAGAACTTCCGGAAACCTGGGAATACTCCTCGGAGACGGAAGCCCTGCGCCGGGCCGCGGTGAGCGCGTTTGAAACTTACGCCAAGTTGAACAAGAAGGTGCCCCAGGAGTCCCTTCAGGCCCTTACCGGCATCGACGACCCGGGGCGTTTGGCAGACATCATCTCCGGTCACCTGGCCATCAAGACGGATGAAAAGCAGGGGCTCCTGGAAAGCCTGGACGCCCTCCGCCGCCTGGAAAAGGTCCTGGGAGTGCTCAACCGGGAAAACGAAATCCTCCAGATCGAAACCCGCATTAAGAACCGGGTCAAGAAACAGATGGAAAAGACCCAGCGAGAGTACTACCTGAACGAACAGATGCGGGCCATCCAGAAGGAAATGGGCGAAAAGGAGGACATGAAAGGGGAGATCCAGGACCTGGAAAGGCGCATCCGCAAAAAGAAGATGCCGGTGGAAGCCACCGCTAAGGTGAAGCATGAGCTGAAGAAACTCAAGCTCATGAGTCCCATGAGCGCGGAAGCCACGGTGGTGCGCAATTACATCGACTGGATCCTGTCTCTCCCCTGGCATGACAAGACCCGGGACCGTTACGACATCACCGAAGCGGAACGCATCCTCGAAGAAGACCACTACGGCCTGGAGAAGCCCAAGGAGCGCATCCTGGAGCACCTGGCGGTCCAGAGCCTGGTCAAAAAGATCAAAGGCCCCATCCTCTGCCTGGTGGGCCCCCCGGGGGTGGGCAAGACCTCCCTGGCCAAGTCCGTGGCCCGGGCCTTGGGCCGCAACTTCGTGCGCCTGTCTTTGGGCGGGGTGCGGGATGAAGCGGAAATCCGCGGCCACCGGCGCACTTACATCGGGGCCATGCCGGGCAAAATCATCCAGTCCCTGAAGAAGGCCAAGAGCAACAACCCGGTTTTTTGCCTGGATGAAGTGGACAAGATGAGCATGGATTTCCGGGGCGACCCCTCCGCGGCGCTTCTGGAGGTCCTGGACCCGGAACAGAACTTTTCATTTAACGACCACTACCTTGATCTGGACTATGACCTGTCCGAAGTGATGTTCATCACCACGGCCAACAACCTGTACGGCATCCCGGCGCCGCTCCAGGATCGTATGGAGATCATCCGGCTTCCCGGCTACACCGAGGTAGAGAAACTCCACATTGCCGAACAGTTCCTCATCCCCAAACAGCTCAAGGCCAACGGCTTGACCGGGGAAAACGTCACCTTCTCGGAAAACGCCATCTACACCATCATCCGGCAGTACACCCGGGAGGCGGGGGTGCGGAACCTGGAGCGGGAACTCGCCTCCGTCTGCCGCAAGGTAGCCCGGGAAGTGGCGGAAAAAGGCACGGACCACAATGTCAAGGTCAACAGCCAGGCCATTCCCAAGTACCTGGGGGTCCCCAAGTTCCGGTTCGGCCGCACCGAGGAGAAAGACGAAGTGGGGCTCTCTACCGGGCTGGCCTGGACCGAATTCGGAGGCGAACTCCTCCAGACGGAAGTGGTGGTCCTTCCTGGGCGGGGAAAACTCCTCATCACCGGCAAACTGGGCGAAGTGATGCAGGAATCGGCCCACGCCGCCTTGAGTTACGTGCGTTCCAAGGCCCAAAGCCTGGGGCTGCCCGAGGACTTCTACCGCAAGATCGACCTCCACGTCCACGTGCCCGAAGGGGCCATCCCCAAGGACGGACCTTCCGCGGGCATCACCATCGCCACCAGTATCGTCTCGGCCCTGCTCAAGCTTCCGGTGAAACGGGACGTGGCCATGACCGGGGAGATCACCTTACGCGGCCGGGTGTTGCCCATCGGCGGTCTGAAAGAAAAGATCATCGCGGCCCACCGCCACCAGATCAAGACGGTGCTTATTCCCCAGGACAACGAAAAAGACATCAAAGAGATCCCGGCCCGCATCCTAAAAGCCGTGGAGTTGGTGCTGGTGGATCACGCCGACGACGTGCTGAAGCAAGCCCTGGTCCTGGACGACCCGGAAAGCCTGTTTAAACCGGTCTTGCCGCCGGTGGCCCCGGAGCCGGCCTATATTCCGGCCCCGGGCCCGGAAATTCAGGCGCATTAAGACAGTGGCCCGTGGTCAGTTGCCAGTTAACCCAAAAATTTTATGGCACTGATAATTAATAACTGGCAACTGGGAACTGGCCACTGACAACTGAAATCCCCTTGACACCCGGCCCGCCATTTGCGACTATAACCGGTGCGGGCGGATAGCTCAGTGGGAGAGCATCGGCCTTACAAGCCGGGGGTCACAGGTTCAAGTCCTGTTCCGCCTACCAATTTTTTGGTTCAAGGTTCAAAGTTGATGAACTAGTAAAAAGTTCAGGCAGCCATTTTCAACTCGACTGGGTTGTAATCGGCATCCGGGATCAAAAAATCGATGATCGCGGTTCCCAGTCCGCTAATTTGCTCTTTGACACG
>VGSO01000015.1 GCA_016874945.1 Deltaproteobacteria bacterium | reverse complement strand
CCAAACATTGTAAATTTTATTTTAGTAAAATATTCGGCATACCTTCCTAATTGTAAATGATTCAATCTCGACCAATCATATCTCATGACTATCGAATTTGACATTTCTTATCTCTCCTAATTCCTCAGAGCTAAAGTTTGGCGAAAATCCTCTACATTTGTTGCAAAAAACCCCAGACGCTGGCTGAGACGAACAATAGCCGGGGCTTGCAGGCGGCATCGAGCCAGGATTTCTTCTTCCGCCAGAACCTCCCGGGTGGGGCCGTCCAGGACCACCTTCCCATCCTTAAGCACGATAATCCGTCGGGCGTAGGTGGCCGCGGCCCACATGGAATGGGTCACCAGGATGATGGTGTGGCCCTGGCCGTTTAATTCCTTAACAAGGTCTAAAAGGTCCATTTGCTCCCGGTGGTCCAACCCGGTGGTGGGTTCATCCAGGATGATCACCTGGGGGGCCAGGGCCAGGACCCCGGCCACGGCCAGGCGCTGGCGCTGGCCCTTGGTGAGGGAAAAAGGGTCCTCGCCGGCCCGGTCCTTAAGGTGCACCTTGTCCAGGGCAACTTCCACCCGGCGGTTAACTTCCTGCTCGTCCAAGCCCAACTGCCGCGGCCCGAAGGCCACTTCCTCCCACACCTGTTCGGCAAAAAGCTGGTAGTCGGGATTCTGAAAGACGAACCCCACCCGCAAAGGCTGCTCCGCCTGCCGGACTTCCCCGGCCTGGGGCTGGAGCAGGCCCCGGAGGAGTTTTACTAACGTGGTCTTGCCGCTGCCGTTGGGCCCCAGAATGGCGGTGAGTTCACCTTTGCGGAAGCTCAGGGAAAAATTTTGAAATATGGCAGGACCGCCCGGATAAGCAAAAGTTATGTCGCGCAATTCGAGAAAGGCGGCGGCAAGGGTGGGAGAAATCATTTCACCCCCACCCTGGCCCTCCCCTCTTAAGGGGGAAGGGAAATCAGGGGCTGGGGGTCCATTATGCTCCTTGGTGTCGATATTTTGAGGGCCGCCTGCCTGACTTGCGGCATTTTTCTCCATGATCTGCCAGCCTAATTTTTGGGCCTGGGTTACCGCTTCCTCGAGAGTCAGGGGAAGCATGGTCTGCCCCAGGTCGTAAAAGAGGGCGGGCAGCTCCGGGGCCTTGAGGCCCAGGCGGCGGAATAGGGGCACCTGGCGCAGAACTTCTGCCGCCGGGCCGTCCGCCGCGACCTTCCCCCCTTCCAAAAGGACCACCCGGCGGCACTTCCGGGCCAGGCGCAGGTCCTCTCCCAGGAGCACCAGGGTGAGATTTTGAGCCTGGGAAAGTCTTTTTAGGGTAGTCATGAGGTCGTCCACGGCCTGGGGGTCCAAATCCGTGGTGGGTTCGTCCAGGACCACAAGGGGGGCTTCCAGGGCCAGTACCGCGGCCAGGGCCAGAAGCTGTTTCTGGCCGCCGGAGAGGGTGGCCGGCTCCCGGTGATCAAACCCGGTCAAACCCACCTGGGCCAGGGACTCTTGGACCCGCCGGACCAGCTCTTCCCGGGGCAGCCCCAGGTTCTCCGGGCCGAAGGCCACTTCCTGATCCGCCCGGGTGCAAAAGAGCTGGGCTTCAAAGTCCTGGAAGAGAATCTCCACCCGGCCCGCCAGCTCCCGGGGACGGCAGGAAGTGGTGAGGCAGCCGTCCACTTCCACCCGTCCCCGGAACTCTCCCTTGATCATCCGGGGGATGATCCCCTGGAGGCAGAGAGCTAACGTGGATTTGCCGGCTTCGCTGGGGCCCAGGACCGCCACCCGCTCCCCGGGGCGCACCTCCAGGTTCAGGCCGTCAAACACCGGCCGGGCAGCTTTTTTGTAACGAAAATAGAGACTGGTAATCTTGACTATACCGGGGACTCCATAATTGCTCCCACAAAGGCGCCAAAACGGTAAGAACTTTGCGCCTTGGCGTCTTTGCGTGAGATTGTTGCATTTCCTACATCAAGAAGCACCCAATCAATAGAACCACCAAAAAAGGCGCCAGCAGCGCCGCCAGGGAGGGCAAGGCCAGGGAGCTGACCAGCCCGAAGCCCACGGCCAGGCCCGTGAGATACCCGCCGCCCGCGCCCAGCCAGGCCAGGATCAAGCCCAGGCGGGGCGCAGGCCCCGGAGGCCGGTCCTCTTCGTCCATCAATTCCGCCCAATAAAGGTCCCAGCGGCTCACCCGGGGCTGGAGGAGCCCCAAGAGAAAAGGCCCCAAGATCACGCTGATGAGGGCGTTGTTAATAAAGACCGCCACCCCGATGATGCTGAAAGGCAGGAGCTTAAAGGCCTCCAGTCCAAAGCCCACCACCAGGGCGCACCCCATGGCGCCCAGGAGCGCCGCCAGGAAAAAGCGGGGAAGATGACGGCGCACCTGGTCCAGGGGCCGGCCCCGCCACATCTTGTAAGGCAGATAAGCCGCCAGGAAATTGCCCCAGAAGCCAAAGAAGCTCCCCGCGCCCAGGGTGCCGAAAAAATCGCCCAGGAGGTTGCCCAGGGCCGCGCCCCAGGCGCCCGCGGGCCCGAAAAGGAGGCCGAAGACCACGGGGATGACGTTGGCGGGCCGGAGCTCGGTGATTCCCGGAATCAGGGGGATGCCCTTGAAAGGGATGAGAATGGCCGCGAAAATGCCGGCGGTGAGGACCGTCAAGACCACCATGGTGGAGTACCGCCACATGCGCCAGACTTCCCGCATCTTTGCTCTCCTTTCCGCAGGGCTTTATTCTATCATGGAAAAGAGGTTTTTTTCACCTTGGGGTCTGGGCGCCTTGGGGGGAGACAAACTAGCTTGCGCCTCGCCGCCATTTTCAATAAACTTGAAACCTTGAGAGAATAGGTGCAAGCCATATGATCGAGGCGAACCAAGGCAAGGCAGGGACCCCCTGGCCGCCGGGAGACTGGCTCCTGGACTTCGGCAGCGCCGCGGACCTCATTGCCTATCACCAGGAGCGGATACTGGTTTCCGGGAGCACCCGGTTCCAGGAATACGAGATTTTTGATAGCCCGGTTTGGGGCCGGGTGCTGGTGTTGGACGGGCGGGTGCAATCCGCCTCCGCCGACGAGTTCATCTACCATGAGGCCCTGGTGCATCCTGCCATGACGGCTCACCCGGCGCCCCGGCGGGTCCTGGTCATGGGCGGCGGCGAAGGGGCCACCCTGCGGGAAGTGCTGCGCCATCCCCAGGTGGCCCGGGTGGTGATGGTGGATATTGATGAAGAACTGGTTAAACTCTGTAAAGAGTGGCTGCCTAGTTTCCACCGGGGCGCGTTTGACGACCCCCGCACCGAGATGGTCTTCGCCGACGCCCGGGGCTGGCTGGCGGACCAGCCCGACGCGTCCTTGGAGGTCATTATCATCGACCTCCCGGAACCGGTGGGGGGCGGCCCGGCGGTAATGCTGTTCACCCGGGAGATGTACGAGCTGGTCCGAGGCAAATTGGCCCCCGGGGGCGTCGTGGCGGTGCAATCCGGGGCCGCGGGGATGTTCGGCCCCCTTATGCCGGAGCTGAACGCCACCCTGAAGGCGGTATTCCCCCGGGTGGCGGCTTACGGGGCGTTTGTCCCCAGTTTCATGGAATTCTACGGCTTCCACCTGGCCGGGGGGGAGGAAGCAACCTGGCCCCCGGCCGTGGCGGCCGCCGCCCGTTTCGCCCATCCTGCGTTCCAGACCCTGGGATGGCTGGACGCGGAACTGCTGGCCGCGCTCCCTCACCTTCCGGTCTATTTGCGCCGCCGATTGGCCGCCGGCCGGGTGCTCAGCGATGCCAGGCCTTTCGCCCCGGCGCCCGGCGAACCTGCCTTTTTTTGAGGGATTCTTTTTTTCGGTTTTTGGGTAAGAGATGGTGAACGTTCGATAATAGAATCTTTAGAAGTTAAAGGAGCATAGTTTCATGTCCAATAATAGAGTAGGAATTTACGTGGATTCCATGAACATCATGCGCAACGGCGGCTATGGCATGCGTTACGAAGTCATGCGTCGGTTTGCCGCCAAGGACGGGGAGGAAATCATGCGTCTCAACGCCTACGTGGCCATTGACGAGGAACGCGCCATCTCCGACCCCAATTACAAAAATACCTTGAATTTCATTCTCACTCTGCGGGATTTAGGCTTCAAGGTGGTGGAAAAGCCCATCCGGTGGTACACGGATGAGTCGGGCCGCACATACGGCAAGGCCAACTGCGACATGGACATGGCCCTGGACATTATCGCCCAATCGGAGCGGCTGGACCTGATTTATCTGTTCACCGGCGACGGCGACTTTGTCAGCGTGGTGAACATGGTGCAGAACAAGGGCTGCCGGGTGGAACTGATAGCCTTCAACAACGTCTCCGCCCGGCTGCGCCGGGAAGTGGACCTGTTTATCTCGGGTTACCTGATTCCGGGGCTGCTGCCCACCTCGCCGCCCTATGCCGGCGCGCCCCCCTGGGGAGAGCCGGGCAGCCGGGTCCGGGGGGTGTGCACCAAGTACTTCATAGACCGCTCTTACGGCTTCTTCCGGTTCATGCACGGCTTCGGCGAGGTGTGGATCACGGACACCCGCCTGGAAGAGTCGCCTTATACTTCGGTCTTTTTTATGGAAAAGGACCTGCCCCAGCAGGTGCACGCGGAAAACCTGCCCAGCCGGGACTACATCTTTGAATTCACCATCAACGAGGGCGAAAAAGGCTTCGTGGCCGCAGATATTGATTTGGTGTACCGGTATTAGCAGTTAGCGGTTAGCTGTTAGCCTGCCAAATACCAACCGCTAACCGCTAACTGCCAACTGCCAACTGCCAACTGCTAACTGCATATGGGGGGTAAAATGGGCCAGGAACTGCGGGTGTTATTCGTTGCATCAGAGGGGGTGCCCTTTGCCAAGACCGGGGGGCTGGCGGACGTGGTGGGCGCTTTGCCCCTGGCTTTGAGGCAGGTGGGGGTGGACGTCCGCATCCTCATGCCCTATTACGGCATGGTGAAGCAGGGCAAGATTCCCACCAAAGCCCTGGCGGAGAACCTAGAGGTCCACACCGGGCTAGGCGCCATCCCCTGCGACATCATGGCCCCCTCCGAAGGGGACTCCCCTTTTTACTTCGTGGCCCGGGACGAATTCTTTGAACGCAGTCAGCTTTACGGCACCCCCCGGGGCGATTACTTCGACAACCTGGAGCGCTTCGCCTTTTTCAGCGCCGCGGTGCTCCCCTTCTGCCAGGCCCTGGACTTTCAGCCCCATGTGATCCATTGCCATGACTGGCAGGCGTCCCTGGTCCCCGTGTTCCTGCGCTGCCGCTGGTGGGGGGAGCCGGCTCTGGCGGGGGCCAAGACCGTGCTTACCATTCACAACCTGGCCTACCAGGGGCTCTTTCCCAAGGAGAAATTCACTCTCCTGGGTCTGGACTGGTCAATGTTCTCCATCAACGGCCTGGAGTTCTATGACAAGGTGAGCTTGCTGAAAGGGGGCATCGTCTTTTCGGAAGCCATCACCACGGTGAGCCCCCGCTATAGCCAGGAGATCCAAACGCCGGAGTTCGGCTACGGCCTGGAAGGGGTGCTAAAGAGCCGGGCCGGCTCTCTCTTCGGGATTCTCAACGGGGTGGACTATAAAGACTGGAACCCGGAAACCGACCCCCTCATTCCCGCCAACTACAGCGCCACGGACCTGAAAGGCAAGGCCAAGTGCAAGGCCGCGCTCATGGAGGCCTTCGGGTTGAACAAAAACCTGGCCTCAGCGCCGCTCCTGGGGATCATCTCCCGCCTGGCGGACCAGAAGGGCTTCGACCTGGTGGAGGCGGTGCTGCCCCAGCTCATGGCCCGGGACATCATGGTGGTCATCCTGGGCGCGGGGGAAGAGAAATACCACCGCTGGCTGGCGGGGGAGGCCAAAAAGTATCCCGGCAAGCTGGGGGTGAAAATCGCCTTCGACAACACCCTGGCTCACCTCATCGAAGCCGGGGCGGACATGTTCCTCATGCCTTCCCGGTTTGAACCGTGCGGCCTCAACCAGATGTACTCCCTGAAGTACGGCACCATCCCCGTGGTCCGGGAAACCGGCGGCCTGGCGGACACCGTCACCCAGGTGGGGCACGTCACCGGCGCGGGTACGGGTTTTCTCTTCGAGGAATACGCCCCCGAGGCCTTCCTGAAGGCCATTTACACCGCGGTGGCGGCCTTCGAAGACAAGCGCCTGTGGCGCCGCATTATGCAGAACGCCATGAGCCAGGATCTTTCCTGGAACAAGTCGGCCCGGGCCTACCTGGATTTGTACCAGCGGTTGGTGGAATAGGGCGAGGGAGGAGCCAGGATTAATTAATTTTTGGGAAAAGGGGAAAAAATCAACCCTCCTCTCCAAGAACTTTTCGCCTTTTCCCACATGAAATTTCTTACCCCCTTCATCTCTCTCTCCTCCGTGGGCTTTCTGTCCCGGTTGTCTTATACTTGATTCCTTTTCAAATGCAACAAATACAATTTGTAACTTATAGGGGTTGCCAAAAGTAATTTCCCCGTAGGGGCACGGCGAGCCGTGCCCAAGGTACAGGGGCACAGCACGCTGTGCCCCTACGTGAAAAAAAACAATCGGAAAAAACTTTTGGCAATCGCTATATTGGAGCCTCTTGCAAAATTACGTAGCCGCAGGCTTCAGCCTGCGCCCGCACAGGCTGGAAAGCCTGTGCTACCGGATATTTCTTTGAGCAACATGGAAAAATCGCAGCCTCAAAATGAATTTTGCAAGAGGCTCATTGGTATTCCAGGTTTTCCTAACCGAAAACCGAAAACGGTATTATAACCTGGCCCGGAATCCGGTGCTGCCGCTCTTTGCCCTGTACCTGGGGGCCGGTCCCGAGGCCATCGGCTGCGCGCGGTGGGCATCTCCACGGTCACCGGCATCTTCTTCAAGCTGCCTTCGGGGGCGCTCTCCGACGTCATCGGCCGGCGCCGCACCCTGCTCATGGGGCAACGGTAATCCCCGCGCCATTCGCCAACCGCCCTTACAAGGGCCGCCACCCCGGGGAAAAGGAGGTGTAATACCAAGTCGCAGTCTAAAGGCAACAGTTGTAGCGTGATTTATCACGCCCGCCTTTCGGGCGCAATAAATTGCGCCCCGGGGAAATTACTTTGGGCAACCCCTATAATTCTGTCCCTTATTCCTGGCTCCCTATTCCTGACTTCTGGCCTATGCCTTCCCGGTCGCGGGAGGATATTGAATCTTCTGATTTTTCATTTTCTCAATTAAAGTGGTGCGGTTCAAGTGAAGGAGCTGGGCCGCCTGGCTTTTCACCCCCCGGCTCCGTTCCAGGGCCTTGAGGATAAGGTTTTTTTCGAAATCCCGGACCACCGCGGCGAGGTTGAGGCCCCGTTCGGGGAAGTCCATGGCTTCCGGCAGGCGTTCCAGGGGCCGGGGGTGGAATTTCTCCGGCAGCTCCGCCACGTCCACCACTTCCCCTTCGATGAGGATCGCCAGGCGTTCCATGAGGTTTTCCAATTCCCGGACATTGCCCGGCCAGGAATAATGACTCAGGCAGTTCAAGGCCGCGGCGGTCAATTGCTTGGGGGGCGTCTTCTTCCGGGCGCAAAAGTCTTTAAGGAATTGCCGGGCCAGTAAAGGGATGTCGCTCTCCCGCTCCCTTAGAGGCGGCACCTTGATGGGAATGACGTTGAGGCGGTAGTAGAGGTCTTCCCGGAACAGCCCCTGGTGGACCAGGGATTCCAGGTCTTTGTTAGTGGCCGCGATGACCCGGATGTTCACCCGGATAGTCTTGACCCCGCCGATGCGCTCGAAGCTGTAGTCTTGCAGGACCCGCAGGATTTTCACCTGGAGATTGGGGCTCATTTCCGCGATTTCATCCAAAAAAATGGTGCCGCCGGTGGCCAGTTCGAAGCGGCCGATGCGGGTGCGCACCGCATGGGTGAAGGCCCCCCGTTCGTGGCCGAAAAGTTCGCTTTCCAATAATTCTCCAGGTATGGCCCCACAATTTACCGGGATTAATGGCCCTTCCCGCCGGGAACTATTATAATGCAGGGCGCGGGCGATGAGTTCCTTGCCGGTGCCCGATTCTCCCTGGATTAGTATGGTGCTGTCCGTGTCCGCCACCTTTTCAATGATTTCAAAGACCTGTTGGATGGCCTCGCTTTTGCCGAGGATGTTGGCAAAGCCATACCGCCTCTGAAGCTGTTTTTTGAGCTGGAGGTTCTCCCACTTCAAGCGGCGGTGGTCCAGGGCGCGCTCCACCACCACCAGCAATTCCGTGGGGTTGACCGGTTTGGTGAGGTAGTCATAGGCCCCGGAACGCATGGCGTCCACGGAGCTTTTGATGGTGCCGAAGCCGGTTATTATAATACAGGGACACTCGGGGTGATGCTTGACCAGAAATTGTAAGATTTCCATGCCCCCCACGCCGGGGAGAGACAGGTCCGTGAGCACCAGGTCGAAGGAACTTTCTTTGGCCAGCAATAGGCCGCTTTCACCATCCGCCGCGGTTTGCACTTCAAAGCCGGCGGACTCCAGGACCTCCTGGAGCACCTGGCGTAGGGCGGGATCGTCGTCAATCACCAAAATTGAACCGGAACCGGATTTCATAAGGGCTGTCCTCAGGTTAGGCGCATCATACTCCAAAATCCTTTCCGCGTCAATAAAATGACATGGTTTTTCCTCCCATGGGCTGGGGACAGGAGACAAAGGGGTTGACTTGAGGAAAATTCTATTGTTATGTTTAGGCAGCCTTGGGACAGGGATAGTTTAAGGACATGGTTTTACCCACCGTTGCATTCATTGTCGGGGCTTATGGCATGTATGCTTTCTGCGTGGCTTGGCCCTGGCGCCAGGGACGGCAGGGGCGAGGCTATAGCCGCCGGCGGGCCTGGGTCCGGCTGGGCCTGCTGGGCGGCCTGGCCGCGGGGTTGAGCCTCCTGGCGTGGTTCTCCTTTCCCAGCGAGGAGCAGGAACCCCGGTTTCAACTGGCCGGTTTCCTGGGCTTGACCTTTCAGGACGGCTGGGCCGCGCCCCAGGAGGGGAAAAAAGTGGAACCCCTGCCGGTGAAACCCCAGAACTCGGGGGAGCAGCCGGTTTATGCCTTGCTTCATCCATCGGCGCCTCCGGTTCCCACCGCGCCGGATAAGAAAAAAGCCCCGGCCCTGAAGCCGTTGCCCCAGGCTAAGGCGAAGAAGGCTGCTTCCAAAACTGCCGCCAAAACCACCAAGACTTCTAGTTTGGCCGCCAAAAAAGACAAGACCTCCGGTAAGACCAAGGCTAAGAAGAAGAAATCTCCGGCCCCATCCGGTTCGCCGGCCGCGGCAGGGTGAAGTTTAAATCCACAGATTGCCCGATTTCCCAGAGATAAGGAATAAGTGGCCCTGGCCGCCCCCAGGGCCATAATATTTTTCTTTCTCTGTGAACTCTGTGTCTCTGTGGTGCAGGGTTGATTCTTTACTCGTTCAGCCCCTGGGGGAATGAAATTGGCTGCCAGGCTTCCCTTGGAAACAAAAAAACTTTCCTTTGTACCTCCGCCTATCTCTATGGTATTAGATGCTAAGATATTACTCGGAGCGATTGATTGTTCCCATTTTCCAAGGCAGGACTGAGTGATGAGGACTGAGGACTGAGTAATTTAAGATAGAGATGGCGAAGACTCAGTCCTAAGTCCTATAATTTCAAGTAACTGATTTGGCGAAATGAGAACAATTAAGTGACCTGAGTAATAATACCATTTTCTCTTTCAAGTGCAACAAACATAATCTGTAACTTATTGATAATCCATAAGTATCTTTACCGAAAACCGAAGACCGAAAACCGAAAACCGTAAAAATGGGAGGCGCGGCCATGAAAATCCTCGCGGTAATATTAGCTATCGCGGTTTTAGCTAAAATAGTTATTATAATAATCACCCCCGGACGCTACCTGAAGCTAACGGAGAAATTACTGAAAAATTATCAGCAACAAGCGATGTTAATTTATTCGATGCTGACAATAGTCGTCGGATTGTTTGTTTTTGCAAAATTAAATATTGTCGATGTAGCCGGGGTAATGCTGTTTACTTCACTATTAATCGGGATCGGTTTGATTCCTTACACTAATGCCATTCTCACTTTGCGCGATGAAGTTCTGGCCCAGGGTCTGGGTAAAGCCTGGTTGTCCCTCCTGCTGTGGCTGGGAATTGCCCTGTGGGTGTTGTATGCGGTCTTTTGGGGTTAACGGATTTAACCCATTGATAACCCAACTCTTCTAACTGAAAACTGAAAAATATTCCTTGAACCAGCCGGCTGTTAACCAGACTGAAAAAATCGCCCGGGCCGCGGGCACAGTGAGCGTCGCGGTGATGGCCAGCCGCGTGCTGGGGTTGGTGCGGGAACAGGTCTTCGCCGGGTTTTTCGGGGCCGGCTTTGCTTTTGACGCCTTTGTGGTGGCCTATCGCATTCCCAACCTGCTCCGGGACCTGTTTGCCGAAGGGGCCTTAAGCTCCGCCTTCGTCACCGTGTTCACCGACTATCAGCAGCGTCTGGGCATGGCGCGCACCTGGCGGCTGGCCAACAACGTCCTGGCCTGCCTGGCCCTGGTGGTGGGCGGCGTCGTGCTGGCGGGCATGTTCTTCTCCCCCCACCTGGTGGGTCTGATGGCGCCGGATTTCAGCCAGATCCCCGGCAAGACTGACCTGGCCACCCTGATGACCCGCATCATGTGCCCTTTTCTACTGCTGGTGTCCCTGGCCGCGGTGGTCATGGGCATCTTGAACGCCGAAGGAAAGTTTTTCATCCCGTCTTTGGCCTCCAGCTTCTACAACCTGGGCGCCATTGTGGGGGGGCTGAGTTTGAGTCTCATCGCCCCGCGGCTGGGCTACCACCCCATCGTGGGGATGGCCGTGGGCACCCTTATCGGCGGTTTTTTGCAGTTGGCGGTGCAACTGCCGCTGCTGGGGCGGGTGGGGTATAAGCCCCAATGGGTCCTGGAATTCCGGGAGCCGGGGCTGCTTCGGATTATGAAGCTCATGCTCCCCGCGGTGGTGGGCCTGTCCGCCACCCAGATCAATATTTTCATCAACACCTTTTACGCCTCGGGGTGCCAGCAGGGGAGCCTCTCCTGGCTCAACTACGCCTACCGGCTGTTCCACCTGCCCATGGGGCTTTTCGGGGTGGCCCTGATGGTGGCCACCCTGCCGGTGGTGTCCCGCCACGCCGCGGTCCGGGACCTGCCGGCGTTGAAAGGGGCCTTTCAATCCTCCCTGATCCTGGCCCTGCTCCTCACTCTGCCCGCGGCCTGCGGCCTCATCTTTCTGGCCCGCCCCATCGTCGCCCTCATTTACCAGTACGGCCAATTCACCCCCTTGGACACCCAGCAAACCGCCGGGGCCTTGGCCCTTTATGCCGTTGGCCTGGCGGCCTTCGCGGGGGTGAAGATCATGGTCCCGGTCTTCTACGCCCTGGACGACACCCGGGTGCCGGTGGCGGGTTCATTTCTCACCGTGGCCGCCAATCTGCTCATCATTAACCTCATCATCGGACCCTTGCAGCACCTGGCCATCGCCCTGTCCACCTCGCTCAGCATCATGGTGAACCTGATTTTCCTCAGCGCCATGCTGTACCGCAAAGTGGGGGGGTTTTCCGCGGGAAAGCTGCTCGCCACCCTGGCCAAACTCCTGGCCGTGTCCCTGGTCATGGGCCTGGCGGTGGCGGGGCTGCATGGCCTCCTCACCGGCTGGCTGGGGACTGGGCTGGCCGCCCGGTCCTTCAGCCTCCTGGGGGCCATCCTGGCCGGCATCGGTCTTTATTTTTTGATGGCCGCCCGCCTGGGGATTCCCGAATTCACCGAACTCAAGGCTCTGGTGCGCCGGGCCGGGAACCGGGGATAGGGGGCAAGGGGGCGGGGCAAGGGAGCAGAGGCTTAGGAAGCGCAGGATGGCATCCTATGCAGGATTTCTTAGGCTGAAGGGGCGCTTACCGGTCCGCGGGGAATTTTTCACCTGACTTTCCAGGGGTTCTCTGATAAACCAGCCGCCTGACGGCGGCCAGGAATGAAGGTCGTACACTTTAGCGACTAACAACCTTATGTTCAGGGGCAAAGGAGAAACTTCACCCCTCTTCTTTGGCGCATCCCGCTTATCCCCCGGGGCGGAAGGGTAATATCAAGTTGCGTTCCAAAGGGAAAAATCTATAGGGGGTGATTTATCACGCCCGGTTGCGCCCCTGCCAAATGCCTCTTTGATTACATCTTGGTGTCATCTCCTTTTGCTATTGACAGCTAGATATATTATTTGATACATATACCCATATGAAAACAACCATAGAGATATCAGACCCATTATTGGAAGCAGCCCGGCAAGTCGCCGTCCAGGAAAAAACTACGGTAAGGGCCCTGGTGGAGGAGGGTTTGCACAAAGTTATTGCCGAAAGGCGGCAGAGCAGAGGCTTCAAGCTGCGCCGGGCCACCTTCAAGGGTAACGGCCTCCAACCCCAGGTCACCGGGGCCTCCTGGGAGCGACTCCGGGATCTAATTTATGAAGGACACGGAGCATGATTGCCGTTGACACCAATCTCCTGGTCTACGCGCATCGGGAAGATTGCCCCTGGCACGAGGCCGCTTATGCGCGGCTGGCGGAATTGGCGGAGGGTCGCGGGCCTTGGGCCATCCCCTGGCCTTGCCTGCATGAATTTTTGGCCATCGTCGCCCATCCCCGAATTTATGATCCGCCTACCCCCCTGGAAACCGCCCTGGATCAGGTGGACGCCTGGATGGAATCTCCCAGTTTGGTGCTGCTGGCGGAATCCCCGGGATATTGGCCGGAACTGCGCACTACTCTTAGGGTGGGGCGGGTTGCCGGCCCCCAGGTTCATGACGCCCGGATCGCCGCCTTGTGCCAGAACCACGGCGTCCGGGAATTGTGGAGCGCCGACCGGGATTTCGGCCGGTTCCCGGCGCTGCGGGTAAGAAACCCCCTTTTGGCCTGAATAATCCTGTTTTCGGGTTGCGGAAAAATTTATAGGTCAGAAATCTGGGCCGCCACTCCTCCCGAAAAATTTTCTCCCCCTCCCGGGACCGGGATGGGGGGACGTTTTTCAGGCATGGCAAGCTTCACGGCCTAAGGCCAGGGGGTCAGGGGCTTGATACCAAGATGCAATCAAAACCTAATACATGTTCCGTAACAACCAATATACAAGGGGCGCAATTTATTGCGCCCGAAAGGCGGACGTGATAAATCACGCCCCTACAACTGTTGCCTTTCGACTGCGACTTGGTATCAATTGTCAATTGAATGCAACTTAGTATGAGATGGCAAAGGCAATACCGCAAACACCGAGAAGTCGCGGTTATAACAGTGCAGCCCCAGGTCATTGAAGGCAAAGACATGATAAACCGGGGCCTGGGGCTCCTAATCGGACATGGAAAAGTCAGCAGATAGTTGAAGTTGTAAAGGAGGGGATGTTATTGCGACTCAACTTGCCAGATTTATAACTGCCCTCTTTGGCGCCTGATTCCAGAAACCTTGCCCTCAATGGCGCAGGTGCTTCCCTGGGCCTTTGCAGGACCCGGGCGGGGCGGCAGGGGGGCGGGTTCCCAGGATCTGGGCAATTTTTTGGGATAAAGCTTCGATGCGGTAGGGTTTTTCGATAAAGCCCTGGGCGCCTGCGTTTAGAATCTGCTGGGCGGCCCCGTCCAGGCTGAAGCCGCTGGCCACCAGGACCTTAACGTCAGGGACCAACTCTTTCATGCGGGCGTAAATCTCGGCGCCCCCCATGCCCGGCAGGAGCAAATCCAGGATTACCAGGTCAATCCGGTCCCGGTGCGTTTGGAGAAGAAAGAGCGCCCGGGGGCCGTTTTCCGCGGCCAACACCTGGTAGCCCAGTTGCTCCAGAATGCGCTGGCCCACCCGCCGGACCCCCTCTTCGTCCTCCACCAGCAGGATGGTTCCCGCGCCCCGGACGCAGCTAAAGACGGAGCGTTCCGGGGCTGCCGGTTCTTGGGTCACCGGCAGATAAATGAAAAAAGCGGCGCCGAACCCCGGCTGGGTTTCCACCCTGATGATGCCATGGTAGTCCTGGACAATGGCGTAAACCGTGGCCAGACCCAGCCCGGTGCCCTGGCCCAGCCCTTTGGTGGTGAAAAATGGCTCAAAGATGCGGGCGGCAGCGGCTTCATCCATGCCGGGGCCGGAATCCGCCACCTTAATTTCCACGTAGCGACCGGGCCGGCGTTGGTGAGGCCGGCAGAACAGTTCATCCAGGACCAGCTCTCGAGTGGTCAAAGATATGTCGCCGTCCCCTTCCATGGCCTGCCAGGCGTTGACCAAGAGGTTCAGAAGCACCTGCTCCATCTGTAAGGGATCGGCTTCCACCGGGGGCAATCCGGAGGCCAGGTCCAACTTGAGATTAATGCCGCCCCGGGTGCGGCTGAAGAGCCGGGCGGATTTTTCCAGCAAAGGATTGAGGTTAAGGGGTCGGGGAACCGGTTTGTCACCCCGGTCGAAGGAGAGGAACTGCTTGGCCAGGGCAGAGCCTTTAAGCACTTCCTGCTCAATCTGTTTCAAATCCGCATAAGCCGGGTCACCGGGATCCACGCTGGCCAGGACCAGCCCGGTGAGCCCCATGACGTTCATGAGAATATTATTGAAATTGTGGGCCATGCCCGCGGCCAGGGCGCCCACCGCCTCCATTTTTTGCTGCTGCAGCAACTGCTTCTCCATCTGCTTCTTCTCGGTAACGTCGTTGAACATGGCGAAGGCCCCCAGGAAGCGCCCCTGTTCCATGAGGGGGACTGAACTCATGAGAACGGTCACCGGCCTTCGGCTGGAGGAATTCAGCTCCAGCTCATGCTGGGAGACTTGGCCCTTCATGTTTTGGGCCAAACCCCGTTCCAGCAGGTTTTTGTTTTCCGGGTTGCAGAACTGGTAAATGCTCTTTCCTTCCAGCCGGGAGTGGCCGATAATTTCTCCCATCCTCCGGTTGGCAAAACGGATGATCCCCTGCTCGTCATTGATCCAAATGCCTTCATGGGCATTTTCCACCAGGCCCCGGTACTTGCGTTCGGAAAGCTCCAGATTCCGGTACAGCCGGGCGTTTTCCAGGGCAATGGCCAGGTGGTTGGCAAAGCTCAACACCATGTCCTGGTCCGCCTGGTTAATGGGATGGAGATCGCTCCGGCGGCCGGCCAACAGCACTCCGATGATGCGCCGGCGCACCCTCAGGGGGGCCAGGATGCCGTTAAGAGCAGGCCCCGGAAAATTAAGGGGGAACCCCCGGGACCGGTCAACCACCACCGGCGCCCCCGTCAAGGCCACCCGGGCGATGAGGTTGTCGGTTTCCAACACTGGAACGCGGCGGCCTTGAAGTGTTTCCATTTCCGCCGGGGTAAACCCCGCGGCATGGATGAGCTCGTAAGCTTCCTGGCCGTCGTCCAGGAGGAAGACCGCGGACTGGTCCAGATGGGCGAAGTCCTTCAGAAGCTTCAGAGCCTCCCGCAGCAACTCTTCCAGGTTAAGGACCGACAGGGCCGCGGCGCAGGTTTCCTGGAGGCACATCAGGTGGTCGATTTTTCCCCGAAGCTGGAGATTGAGACGGTGGACCTCGTCAAATTTCTTCTTTAACAGCTCCTTGTCCCATTCCAATTCTTCAATGGTGGATTTGAGAATCGGCCAGGGGGCCAGGAATCGGAACCAGGTCTCCCGCCAGAAAGATTTTTTCTCCCACTTGAAGCGGTATTCGCAGCAATCGTCTCCCCGGAAAAAACACCGGGTCTCTTCCACCTGGGCCGGCGGCAGGTTCCAGATGGTGGGAATGCCGGAATAGATACCCTGGTTAAACAGGCAAAAATCCCGGTGGCCCAGGATTTCCGGAAACCAGTGAAGGCGCACGGTGGCCCGGTCCCGCAAGGCTTCCACCACTTCAATGCGCTTGTTGCGGTTGAATTTGTCATTGATGGCCTGGACCCGTTTCAAAGTGCGACGGGGGTTTTTGTGGGCAAACATGATGATGCGCTGGACATAGCCCAGTTTCTTGCGGGCCGCGGATTGAAAACCGATGTCAAAGGCTGCCTGTTCATTCTGGGTGATCTTCCGGGCATTATCAAACATCTGGATAACCACCTGGCTGGAAACCCAGTTATGAGGCTCCATCAAGAATTCCTGGGGGCTGGGGAGGGCCAGGATTTCCGGACCCAGGCCTTCCAGCAGGGCGGGTATCTCTCCTGGCCGGGTCTCCAGAAAATACTCCATGATGGCCCGGGTGTTGAGGCAGCTATGATGTTTTTCCATGAATCCGGTTTCCCCCGGGGATCACCACTGGCACCTGAAAAATTTCTTCTCCTATCCTTTCGGCAAGTCCTGGAAAAAAAATTAATGGATTTAAAGGCAACTTGAGGAAAATGGGGGGAAAAAATTCCTGCAAAAATAACCAAATTGGTTAATCCCAATGATGCAAATGAACTAAGATTAAACAAGGTTGGCAAGGCCGCGCCCCTTTCTTGCCCCTTTTTTGTCGTCTTTGCGCCTGGGCGCGAGAATATCCTTTTAAGAATTGACAATCTCGATCATTTTGTGTTATGACCAAGTGGTCATGAAAGATGCCGCGGCCTTGTCCACTTTTCGCCATCTGCCCCCGGATAAGCAGGAACGGGTCCTCACCGCGGCCCTGGAAGAGTTCGCCGACAAGGGCTATCACCAGGCGTCCCTGAACAAGGTAGTGGCCCAGGCCGGCATCGCCAAGGGTTCCATTTACCAGTATTTTCCCAACAAAGAGGGCTTGTTCTCCTTCCTCTTTCAGCAAGCCCTGGGGGCGGTGCGCCGCACCCTCACCGCGGTCAAAGAAGAGACCCTGGAACAAGACCTGTTCAGCCGGCTGGAGAAGTCCCTCCGAGCCGGAGTAAGGTTCCTCCGGGAACACCCCCGGATTTACAATTTCTATTTAAAAATTCAGTATGATAAGAACGTGCCCTTCCGGGAGGAATTTCTGGCGGTCATCCGGAGGCACGCCGCGGAATACTTCGGCTCCCTGGTGCGCCGGGCCAAAGCCCGGGGGGAACTGCGGCCGGGAGTGCCCGAAGACGCGGTCTTATTTCTGCTGGACGCGGTCTTTGACCGGTTCCTCCAGGCCACGGCCCTTTCGGCCCTGGACGTCACCCTGGGCCTGCACCAGGCTCCCCCGGAGATCGTGGATAAGCGCATCCGGGAGATCATCGGCCTGCTCCGGGAAGGCCTGGCCGCCTGAGGCAGGTGTCAGGGGTCAGGTTCCAGGTGTCAGGGATCAGGGAATAGGGAATAGGGAATAGGGAAT
>VGSO01000014.1 GCA_016874945.1 Deltaproteobacteria bacterium | reverse complement strand
TTAGGGAAACCTGGAATACCAATAAGTTACAAATTGTATTTGTTGCATTTGAAAGGGAATCAAGTACAAATTGACTGAGAGACCTAAACCCGGTTATCTTTTAACACCAGGCAGTAAACCGACTGATGTGAGGGTCGGGAATCTCAGCTTGAGGCTTAAGGATGGGATCCTCGTGAAAGAGAGCGATATCAGGCCGGAAGACCTGATGGCCGAAAGCGCCAGGCTGACTGATGAAGACGCCCTGCGGGTGCTGGCTCTGAAAGAAAAATTTGTCCAGGTCGCCTGTCCCGCCTGCGACTCGCCCAGCCACCGGCATTTCTTCGAAAAAAAGGGATACCATTTTGTCTCCTGCCGGGACTGCCGGACCGTTTTTGTCAATCCCCGGCCCACTTCTGAGATCCTGGCGGAATATTATGCCGGGGCTGAAAGCATAAGATATTTTAATGAAAAGATTTTCCCGTCAAGCGCACAGGTTCGAAGGGAAAAGATTTTCCTGCCCCGGGTAAACCGGGTCATGGAATTGGTAAAAAAATATGCCCTGAAAACGGAAATTCTCGTGGATGTGGGAGCAGGGTTCGGGACTTTCTGTGAAGAAATCAAGAGGCTGGCGCGGTTTTCTCGGGTGATCGCGGTGGAACCGGCAAAAAGCCAGGCGGAAACCTGCCGGCGCAAAGGCATAGAAGTAATTGAAGAACTCATCGAGCGGGTCCGGATTTCGGGAATTTCGGTTATCACCTGTTTTGAACTCCTGGAACATCTTTTCAGTCCAAAGGATTTTTTAACGGCTTGTATGAAGGCCCTGGAGCCGGGAGGGCTGTTAATCCTGACCACGCCCAATATCCAGGGGTTCGACTTGCAGACCCTGGGCCTGGTCTCGGATAATATTGGCGCCCCCGATCACCTCAATTACTTCCACCCCCGGTCCTTAACTTCCCTTTTGCAGACTTGCGGTTTTGAAGTGGTGGAATTGTCCACCCCCGGCCAGCTTGATGTTGACATTGTGCGCAACAAAATACTGAAAGGGGAGTTTGACATTTCGGGGTGCCCCTTCCTGAAGCATATATTAATTGAGGAAGATGAGGTGGTGGGCCGCCGCTTCCAGGAATTCCTGGTGCAAAACCATATGTCGTCCCATATGTGGGGGGTGGCGAGAAAAATATGATAGCGCCAAACTATCCCAATATCTCCCGCAAAAACCGCCCGGTATGAGACTCCCGATGCCGGGCCAGTTCTTCCGGGGTCCCCGCGGCCACCAGTTCCCCGCCGCGGTCCCCGCCTTCCGGCCCCAGGTCAATCAAATAGTCCGCGGTTTTAATGACCTCCAGGTTGTGCTCAATGATGATCACGGTGTTGCCCGCGTTCACCAGGCGGCTAAGGACCAGGAGCAGCTTCTCGATGTCCGCCAGGTGGAGCCCCGTGGTGGGTTCGTCCAGGATGTAGAGGGTCCGCCCCGTGGCCCGCTTGCTCAGTTCCCGGGAAAGCTTTAGGCGCTGGGCTTCGCCGCCGGACAGGGTGGTGGCCGACTGACCCAACTGGATATAGCCCAGACCCACGTCCGCCATTGTCTGAAATTTATCCCGCAAAGCCGGCACCGAAGCGAAGAATTCCAGGGCCTGATCCACGGTCATCTCCAGCACCTCGGCGATGTTTTTCCCTTTATACCTTATTTCCAGGCTGCCGGCGTTATAGCGCTGGCCCCGGCAGACTTCGCAGCGCACGTACACGTCGGGCAGGAAGTGCATCTCGATCTTGTTGATGCCCTCGCCCCGGCAGGCTTCGCAGCGCCCCCCCTTGACGTTGAAGCTGAAGCGCCCCGGCTTATAGCCCCGCATCCGGGACTCGGGCACTTGAGAGAAGAGTTCCCGGATAATGGTAAACACTCCGGAGTAAGTTGCCGGGTTTGACCGGGGGGTGCGGCCGATGGAGCTCTGGTCGATGTTTACGACCTTATCCAGGTGCTCCACCCCGGTGAGACAGGTATAGGGCGCCGCGGCAATCTTGGCTCGATAGAGCTTCTGGCGCAGGGCCGGGTACAGGGTGTCCATGATCAGGGTGCTTTTCCCCGACCCGGATACCCCGGTGACGCAGGTGAGGACACCCAGGGGAATGGCAACCTCCAGGTTCTTGAGGTTGTGGCCCCGGGCGCCGGAGAGGACTAAATAATCTTGCGCTTGCCGTCGTTGGGGAGGAGCCGGGATTTTCCGTTTGCCGGAAAGATAAAGACCGGTGAGGGAGGTGCGGTGCTTCAGGAGTTGGGCCGGCGTTCCGTGAAAGACGAGGTCTCCGCCGTGGCGTCCCGCTCCCGGCCCCATGTCCACTACGTAGTCGGCCTGGAGGATGGTCTGCGGGTCGTGCTCCACCACGATCACCGTGTTGCCCAGGTCCCGGAGCAGCTTGAGGGTGGTGAGCAGCTTCATGGTGTCCCGGGGGTGGAGGCCGATGGAGGGTTCATCCAGGATATATAGCACCCCGCTCAGCTTGGAGCCGATCTGGGTAGCCAGCCGGATGCGCTGGGCTTCGCCTCCCGCCAGGGTGCCGGTGGCCCGGTCCAGGGTGAGATAGCTTAGACCCACCTCCTCCAGAAAGCCCAACCTTTCGGTGATTTCCTTCAAGACCCGGCGGGCGATCTCCTGCTGCCGGGGGGATAGCTCCAGATTGGCGAACCAGGCCAGGGCGCGGTCCACGGAGAGGCCGGTAACCCGGCTGATGTCGGAGCCGTTGACTTTTACCGCCAGGGCCTCCCGCCGGAGCCTGGCCCCGCCGCAGTCGGGGCAGGGCCGAATGCTCATATATTGCTCGATTTCCTCCCGGATGAGAGGGGAATCCGTTTCCCGGTAGCGCTCCTGGAGGAGTTGGATGACCCCGGGATAGGGCCGGTGGGCAAAATACCGGCGCCCTCCCTGCTCGTGAAAGAAGTGGACCGGCTGGCCGCCGGAGCCGTGCAGCAGCGCCTGCTGCACTTCCGGAGGCAGTTCCCGGAAGGGGGTTTGGATGGAAAAGTGGTAGTGGCGCTCCAGGGCCTCCAGCATCTGCTGATGGCGCAAGGTGTGGCGGTGCGCCCAGGGACGGATGGCCCCTTCCCGCAGACTCAGGTCGTCATTGGGCACCACCAGGTCAGGGTCGATGACCATACGGGTTCCCAAGCCGCTGCAGGAGGGGCAGGCGCCCTGGGGACTATTGAAAGAAAAGAGCCGGGGGGTCAACTCCGGGAGGCTTACGCCGCAATGGTCGCAGGCGAACCTTTCGCTGAACAACAGTTCTTCGCCTCCCTGGACGTCCACCCGCACCACTCCGTCGGCCAAACGCAGTGCCAGTTCCAGGGAGTCGGTGAGGCGCGGCCCCAGGTCCGGCTTAATCACCAGGCGGTCCACCACCGCGTCGATGGTGTGGCGCTTATTTTTATCCAGCGTCGGAATCTCTTCCAGATCCATGATTTCGCCGTTCAGGCGGATACGGCTGTAACCCTCCCTTTGCAGGCGCTCCAGCAGCTTCTGGTGTTCGCCTTTGCGGTTCACCACCACCGGGGCCAGGAGGGTGATGCGGCTGGCCGGCGGCAAGGCCATGATCTGATCCGCCATTTGGGGGACGCTCAGACTGGAGATGGGCCGGCCGCACTGGTAGCAGTGGGGGGTTCCCACCCGGGCGAAAAGCACCCGGAGGTAGTCGTAGATTTCCGTGGCGGTGGCCACGGTGGAGCGGGGATTCTTGGAGGCGCTGCGCTGTTCGATGGCGATGGCTGGAGACAGGCCCTCGATGTACTCCACGTCGGGCTTGTCCATGAGCTCCAGAAACTGGCGGGCGTAAGCCGACAGGGACTCCACGTAGCGGCGCTGGCCTTCGGCGTACAGGATGTCGAAGGCCAGGGTGGATTTGCCGGAGCCGCTCACCCCGGTGATCACGATGAGGCGGTTCCGGGGAAGCTCCAGGTCAATGTTCTTGAGGTTGTGCTCCCGAGCGCCCCGGATGACAATGGAATTGAGAGAATTCATGCGGACGGCTAAAAGCTGTGGGGAAAGGTTACAGGTAAGCTAACCAGACTCGCCGGTGGAGGAGGACCGTACCGGTTTTTTCTGGGCCTTGGGTTTCCGGCCCCGTTTCTTCTTGATTTCATAAGGAACAAACTTGAGGCCCTGGGCCCGGCCGGCCCCCCCGGCCCACAGGAGGGGGCCATTTCCCAAGTGGTGGATGATTTCTGCCAAGGGCCAGTCCAGGTATTTTGCCGGAATTACCGTCACTTCTAATTTTAACCCCCGGTTGGGGCGCTCTTTGGTTCGGGACATTCAATAAAAATCCTTGATTTGACTGATAATATTCTGCCGGCAGGTTTACTGCTCGTCTCTACATAATTAATAACCGTTCCCGGAACTTTTCGCCATATTTTTGTAATCTAAAATCTAAATATAATTCTTGGACAGGGGAAGCTATGATTTGGCCTGGAACTGCCGGCCCAGAGCATAGCGGGCCCGGTTGGCCTTTTCGCCGTTGTGCTCTAAAATGCCGGACTGGAGCAAAAGATGGAGGCAGCTCCAGGCGGTCTTTTTGTTAACCCGGAAGCGGGTTTCCAGGTCCAGCACCCGGAACCATTCACCCCCGGTAGCCAGCAAAAAATCTGCCAATCCTTCCCGGGTGAGTTTGCGTCCCTTGGGAGGCAGTTCCACCCGGGCCAGGCCCCGGTGCAATTCCTCGGCCGATGCCCCTGGAGGGGCGGGGAGGTGGGTCTTTTCCCCTGGTCCCGGCTCGGGGGCCAGCCAGCCGGTTCGCTGGCGCTGAAAATATTGGAGGACGTTTTCCTCGATGAGGTTTATCAGGCGGTAAAACCGGGACAGGGTGATCTGCCCGGAAAGGTGCCGCACCAGGTAATTCTTGGCTTCCTTGCGCACGAAAGATACCCGTTCGGGAAGGGTGGCGGGAAGACTGTGGGCCTCCAGGAGCACCCGGAAGAACATGCCGGCCACCAGGGTGGTGTCCAGGGCCTCTCCCCGGGGCGGCGGAGAGCTTTCCGCGGCCCGGGGGGCATTCCGGGTGACGGCCCATCCGGCAAAGTCGTCGGCGAAATGGTCCAGGCCGGCGGGGTTAAGCTGCGCGATTGCTTCTTTGGTCAGGGTGCGAACCGTCTCTAACGCGGCTTCTTGGTCCATTAACAACCCCTCCTGGGGGCTTTTTATAGAACCACAGATTAACACAGATAAAAACAGATGATCATTGATTAATCCGTGTCCATCTTGCGTTAATCTGCGGTTTATTCCGTGTCCGCTTTCAGGTGCAACAAACTCAACCTGTAAATTATTGATAAATCTTATTTATTTTAACCGAAAACCGAAAACGGTAGAGCCTTTTGCAAAATTCGCTTTTTTTGTCACCCTGAGCGAAGCGAAGGGTCTCAACCCAGTGGAAATACGAGATTCTTCGCTACGCTCAGAATGACAGGCCTCGAATTTGCAAACTTTTGCAAGAGCCTCGGTATTAATAATATTTGCTTTAATCGACGGACTTCCCCTGGTAAACATAGGCCAAAATTACCCGCTCAGCCACCTGGGCCGGGATGATGACCCGCTGGTATTCCTCCCCTTCGAAATCGTCCAACTCCCGGAACTTCTGGGGCAGGAGGGAGGAGGAGAAAAGCCACACCTGGTAGGCATCCCCCTGGGGATCGTACTTAAAGACCTTGAACCCTTTATGCCGCCCCATGTGCCCCCGGATGACGCACCGCTCCCAGTCCCCCTCCAGCCCGGCCAGCAAAAAGTTGTTGACCTCCCCCGGCGCCAGACTGCCGTAAACGATAAGGCGGTGCTCGGGGGGTTCGAAAAAGTCCACGGCCATTGGCGGCAATCTATGAGGCCAGATATTGGCTTAACCCGTCTTTAAAAGAAACAGGCTTCAGCCCAAAATCCTGATAAAAAGCCGCGGGGTCGCAGGTGTTGCCTTCCAGCAGCATCCTTATCTGCCCGGTCGTCACCGGAAACGAGGAAAATCCCCCCAACAGCCCCGCCGCCAGGCGCATGGGCCATACGGGTAGGTGGAGTTTATAAACCTTCTTTCCCAAAACCGCCGCAATGGTGTCAATTATCTGGTTGAAGGTCAAAGGCTCGGGGCCGCCCACGTCATAAATTTTACCGATGGCATCAGGAAGTTCCAGGGCCTGGGCGAAGGCTTTGGCCACTTTCCACACCGGCGCCGGCTGCATCCGGTAATTGCCGTCGCCGATGATGGGATAAACCGGGGAGGATTTGATGATCTGGGCAAAGAGATTGATGGATTGGTCACCCTGCCCGTAGATTACCGAAGGCCGGAAAATGGTCCAGGCCGGCCCCGAGGCCATGACGCACTCATCGGCCCGGTAGTTGGTGGTGTGGTAGGGGTCCGCCGGTTCCGGGCGGGCGCCCAGGGCGCTCATCTGGAGAAAGCGCCGCGCCCCCGCGGCCCGGGCCGCGTCCACCGCGTTCCTCGCGGCCTCCAGGTGGAGGCGTTCAAAGGTGACGCCCTGGCGGGGGAATTCCCGGATGATGCCCACCAGGTTAATCACCGCGTCGCACCCCTGGGCCGCCTGGAACACCGCCGGGCGGTCCAGGATGTCGCCCATGGCTTCCCCCACCCGGTCCCGCACCTGGAGTTTGTCCTGGGAGCCGGGGCGCACCAAGGCCCGGACCCGGTGGCCCCGGGCCAGCAGTTCCTTCACCACTTCGTTGCCCACGAACCCCGTGGCGCCGGTGACTAGAACGCGCATAGCAGTTAGCTGTTGGCTGTTAGCAGAACAGCCGAGGGCGGTTGTTCCACATTTTAAAAACTTATGGGATTGGGGGTGGGGGTTTGGGGGAGGGGGTAAGGGCGGGCGCCCTTAGCCCCCTCCCCCCAATAACCTCCCATCATTTCTCCAGCACCACCACCGCGATGGCGTGGTTGTCTTCGTCGGTCAAGGTCAGGTGCATGCCGGTAATTCCCGCCTCGGCACAGAGTTGGGCGGCCCGGCCGCTTACCAAAATATCCGGTTTGCCCCTAAGGTCGGGGACCACTTCCACTTCCCGCCAGCGGATGCCGCCCTGGCGCAGCCCCACTCCCAGGGCCTTGGAGAAGGCTTCCTTGGCCGCGAAGCGCATGGCGAAGCCGGAGACCGCCCAGACCTTTCCCGAGCAGTATTCGATTTCCCGGGGAGTGAAAACGCGGCGGAGGAACCGGTCCCCATAGCGTTTAAGCGCCTTGTCAATGCGGTCCACCCGCACCAGGTCCACTCCCAGGCCGTAGATCATGGTCTTCGGTCTTCGGTCTTCGGTTTCCGGTGAAAAGACCATAGGCAGTTTTGCCAAAAAGGCAGCCGGTTGGTCTTATCCTTGGTGTTCATCCTGAACCCTGTTCAAAAAACCTGACCCCTAAAACCTGGCCCCTGGCCCCTACTTGCCGCCTTTTTTCGGGGGCGCCGGGGCCGCGGCTTCCTTGCACATGCAGTCCGCTTCCCCGCAGGCCGGGCATTTCTTGGGTTTACAGCGGGTGTCCACCTGGCCCCCGCATTTTTCACAAGTATAAACGGCCATGAGAAATTACCTCCTGGTTTTTTTGCAGAAAACAGAAAACTAATGCCCCGCTGTCCGGGCATTCCTCAGCATGGCGATGGGTTTGGCCATGTCCAGGATATGGGCGTGCACCATTTCCAGGGACCGGGCCGGAAGGCCCATCATGAGGTGGCAGGGGTCCACCGCGGCCTTGATGCGGCAACCCAGCCCCAAAAAAGTGATATTGGGCACGCCTTGCAGCAGCGGCAGCGCGGTGATATCGGCGCATCCCCCCAAGGCCCCCCCGGACTGGGGCAAATCCATCCGCCCGCCCCGGTCATAGTTCACCGCGTACAGCAACCACATGACCTGTTCGCTGTCCGCGGTGAAGACCACCACCTGGGGATTCTCGTTAAAAAAGGACAAAGGGGCGATGAGGGCGGCTCGGGTGCGGCCTTGCTCCAGGTATGGCGCTTGGCGGATGGTGGCCGCGGAGGCCTCCTCGCTGCCGTAAAGACCCACCCCGTATTTCTCCAGGACGCCGTCATCGATGAAGGCTTCCATGTCCTTCTCAAACCCCAGTACCGAGGTGCCCAGCTTGCAGCCCATGCGCTCCTTTTCCAGGAGCAGCGCCCTCCCTTGCCCGGCCAAAGTCAGGGCCTGGCAGTAGCTTTTCAAATTCTCCTGGGCCAGGGGAATATCCGATGGCAGAGGGTCCGTTTCCCGGTATAATGTGACCCCCACGGGTTCATATTTCAGCTCCAAGCGGCTCATCAATTCTTGGGAAATGGTTTGAAAGTCAGTCATGGGAATCTCCGAACTTGAGGTTATCAAAGCCCTTTTAGCATAATTTAGCCAGACCGGCAACCTTGGAGGCAGGCGGCGCCCCCGAGTCCGCTGCTTCATTGCATCCAACGAATTTTTGTTCTAAACTGGCGGCATTTCGATCTTGTTAAAGTGGGATATTGCCGTGTGGAAAATCGAAAACAGAAAACATAAAACAGATTCTCACGGTATTGACATGACCTGGGAAAAGATTGAAGCCCGGCTCCAGGCGGCCCGGGGCGAGCGGCCCGCGGACCTGGTCCTCACCGGCGCCAAGGTGGCCAATGTCTATACCGGCCAGTGGCTCCCCCGGGATGTGGCCCTGTTTGACGGCGTCATCGTGGGTCTGGGGGACTATTCCGGGCCAAAGTTAGACCTCCGGGGCCGCTACCTTCTCCCTGGCCTCATCGACGGCCACCTCCACCTGGAAAGCAGCATGCTCACACCCCGGGAATTGGCCCGGGCGCTCCTCCCCCTGGGAACCACCACGGTGGTGGCCGATCCCCACGAGATCGCCAATGTTTGGGGAACCTGCGGCCTGGATTATTTGCTCCATGCCAGCCAAGGCCTGCCCCTGGACATTTTTTATCTCCTCCCTCCCTGTGTCCCGGCTTCTCCCCTGGAGACTTCGGGGGCCCGGCTGGAAGCCGCGGACCTGGAACCCTACCGGCATCGGGCGGGAATCCTGGGACTGGCGGAAGTGATGAATTTCCCCGGCGTGGTTTCCGGGGATAAAGCTTTGCTGGAAAAAATCTCCCTGTTTCCCCACGGGCCGATAGACGGCCATGCGCCCCTGTTATCCGGCAAAGCTCTCAATGCCTATCGCCTGGCAGGCGTCGGCTCCGACCATGAATGCACCATCCTGGCCGAAGCCCAAGAGAAGCTAGAACTGGGTTTTTACCTCATGCTGCGGGAAGGCAGCCTGGCCAAGAACCTGGCCGACCTCCTGCCGGCGGTGACGCCCCAAACCCGGCGTCGGGCCATGCTGGTAACCGACGACAGCCATCCTCAAGATCTGCTGGAGCAGGGGCATCTGAACCGGGTGCTGGCGAAAGCCGTAAGTCTGGGACTGGACCCGGTGGCCGCGGTGACCCTGGCCACCCTGAACCCGGCGGAATATTTCGGCCTCCGGGACCGGGGGGCCATTGCCCCGGGACTGGCCGCGGACCTGGTGGCGGTGGAGGACATTAAGGAATTTCGGGTGGATAAAGTCTGGAAAAACGGGCGCCTCACGGCCGAAGGGGGCCGTTTGGCCCCGGGATTGGAACTTCCCCAAACCCCGGCGCCGGTGCGTCCCTTTCAGGTGAAAATGCCGGATTTGGAAGCACTATCGCCACCGGTGGCCGGGGTCCTGGCCAAGGTCATCGGGCTGGTTCCGGGCCAGTTACTCACCCGCAAGCTAATGGCGCCGGCGCCGATCAGGGGGGGGCGGCTGGTCGTGGACGTCGACCGGGACCTGCTTAAGCTGGCGGTGATCGAACGCCACCACGGCACCGGGAACCTGGGGCTGGGACTGGTCAAGGGTTTCGGCTTAAAGCGGGGCGCCCTGGCGGCCACCGTGGCCCACGACTCCCACAACCTCATCGTGGTGGGGGCCAACGAAGCGGACATGCTGACGGCCGCGGAGCGCCTGATCCGGCTCCAGGGCGGCCTGGCGGTGGCGGCGGGGGGCCGGGTGCTGGCGGATTTGCCCCTTCCCATCGCCGGGCTTATCAGTCCCGCGCCCTTGGAAGAGGTGGCCGCCGCTTATGGCCGCCTCCAGGAGGCCTACCGGGAGTTGGGGGGCCGCCTTCCCGACCCCTTTATGGCTCTGTCCTTCCTGGCCCTGCCGGTTATTCCGGAATTAAAGCTCACCGACCAGGGCCTGGTGGACGTGAACCGCTTTCAGGTGGTGCCGCTGTGGGGGGAGTAAGCAGTAAGCAGTGAGCAGTAAGCTGTAAGCAGTAAGCAGTTAACGGACTGAGAAATCAACTCAAAACTAGAAACTCAATGGGCCTCCTTCTTACCGAGGGGAAAAGGGTAAAAGGGGCAAAAGGGGAAAGGAGAAAGCTAGGGAAGGTGGAGACCCGGCCCGGCTATTTTGGGAGGGGCACGGCGCGCTGCTCCCATTGTGCAGGGTGCGTTTCGCGCACCGACGGGTTAACGAAAAATCTTCCAGGTCAAGTAAAACCCGGTTCCCGATAAGGCCAGAAAAATCGCGGACCCCACGCGGTTCCAGATGAGCAGGGCAGCCCATAAGGAGCCCAGGGAAAGCGCCTCCAGGCCAATGCCTATCCAGGTTTCGGGATAGCGCAGCAGAGAAAGCAGGCCCCGGACGCTACGGGAGTAATAGGCCGTGGGAATAAGCTGCACCGGGCTGAGCCAGCCCTGGGAGTTCCAGGGCCACAGGAACGGCACCGGGGGGCCGCAGGCCATGAGGAAGTCCAGCAAGGGGTGCATCAGGGCGCAGCCGAACAGGACGATAAAGACCCGGGGCAGTTTGACCGATGAATCTATCAGGTAAGCCGCCAGCGCCGCGGCTCCGGCAATAACCAGGACCGCCAGCAACGAATGGGTGGGGCCCCGGTGGGCCATAGCCGGTCCGGCCGCGGTAATTTTGTGCGCAAAGATGTCCAGATCGGGAAGCACTGCTACCATTAAGGGTAGCAAATACCAGGCCGGACCCGGGGGAACCCAGCCGCCGGGGAGCCTTTTCCCGGCTTCCCAGATAATGACGGCGCCCAGGGCGTGACCGACTACGGAGGCCATGTTAAAGCGGTTTTCGGTCTTCGGTTTTCGGTTAAAGAATCGCGGCAATTAAGGCATTTTTTCCTTTATTAAATATCCGTTATGGGCAAAATAGCAAGTGCAACTACCCACTGCGCCATAAACGCTCCTTCAGGTTTTTTCCGAAAACCGAAAACCGGGAACCGGTTTAGAGGGGTAACATGAGTCTAATCCTGACGGCGTCGGAAATACTGCAAGTGATGGACATGGACCTGGCGTTGGCCGCGGCGGATGAGGCGTTCCGGGCCTACGGCGAAGGCCGGGTGAACATGCCCCCCAAGTCATACCTGACCCTGGCCAAAGGCGATTTCCGGGCCATGTACGGCGAAATTTTTCTGCCCGCGGGCCACATCTGCGGCATGAAATGGGTCAATGTCCATCCGGAAAATCCCCCCAAGGGCCTGCTCACGGTAATGGCCAAGATTCTGCTCAATGACCCGGAGACCGGCCTGGAATTCGCCGACCTGGACGGCACCCATATCACCAACCACCGCACCGGCGCGGCCGGCGGCCTGGCGGCCAGATTGTTGTCCCGGGAAGACTCCACCCGTCTGGGAGTTATCGGCTGCGGCCAGCAGGCCCTAACCCAGGTGGCGGCCATCGTTAAGGTGCGGGCCATTGGGGAGATAACCGTATTCGACCGGCACCTGCACCACAGCCAATCCTTTGCCGGAAAAATGGCCCAAACTTACGGCCTTAAGGCCAGAGCCGTAGAGGACCTCCGGGAGGCGGTGGAGCACCAGGACATCGTGGTCACCACCACCCCCTCGGAAAATCCCATAGTTTTTCAGGAATGGGTCTCTCCCGGAACTCACTTCAACGCCATCGGCGCCGACGCCGAAGGGAAGCAGGAGCTGGACCCGGCCATCCTCCGGGCAGCCAAAATCGTGGTGGACGATTGGGCCCAGGCGTCCCACTCCGGCGAAATCAACGTGCCCCTGGCCCGGGGGGAGCTGAAGCCCGAACAAGTTTATGGCTCCCTGGGGGAGGTGGCGGCCGGGAAGAAACCGGGGCGGGAGAACCGGGAAGAGATCACCGTTTTTGACTCCACCGGCCTCATTATCCAGGACCTGGCGTTGGGCTTTGCGGTTTACAAGCGGGCAAAGGAAAGGGGACTGGGAGAGGAGAAGGATTTTTTGAAGTAGCTGTCAGCTATCAGCTGTCAGCTTTCAGCTAAAAAATATAGGACCGGGCGAAACCTAACTCATTTTACCTGCCATAAAGATTGCAAACACTGGGGGGCATCGATAGACGATGATCGCTGACCCCTAATACCGTTTTCGGTTTCCGGTTTCCGGTTTTCGGTTAGGAAAACCTGGAATACCAATAAGTTACAAATTGTATTTGTTGCATTTGAAAGGGAATCAAGTATAAAAACGGAAAGCTGACCGCTGAAAGCTGATAGCTAATTGCTAACAAAAACGAAATTTTCCCTTTGATATTTTTCACATATCAGGCTAAAAAATGGGGTGAGGCAAAATCCGCCGCCAGGATAAAAATATTAAAAAATTCAGAATAAAATTTAAGGAGAAGGGCGATATGGCGAAACAAGCGGTGAAAGAAGCCAAAAAAAAGCGTTACTGCTTTGCCTTTGAAGAAGGCGACGGCACCAATAAAAAACTTTTAGGCGGGAAGGGCGCGGGTCTGTGCTCCATGACCCAGATCGGCCTACCCGTACCTCCCGGGTTTGTCATCACCACCGAGGCCAACATCGAATATTTGGATGAGGATAGATTTCCCGAGGGCCTCATGGATGAAGTCCACGAATACATGGAGGCCCTGGAGAAAAAGACCGGCAAAGGCTTCGGCGATCCCGCCAAACCTTTATTGGTGTCGGTGCGGTCCGGGTCGGCCCTGTCCATGCCGGGGATGATGGACACCATCCTCAACCTGGGGCTCAATGACGACACCGTCAAAGGCATGATCGCCCTCACCCAGAACGAGCGCTTCGTCCAGGACGCCTACCGGCGCTTCCTCCAGCTTTTCGGGAAAATCGGCCTGGGGGTTGAGCCAGACCCCATAACTAAAGAAGATAAATTCGATAAGATTTTTGAGGAGGTCAAAGAAAAGTATCACGCCCACGTGGACACCGAGCTTTCCGCGGAGGCCATGGCGGAGGTGGTGCAGAAGTTCAAAGACCTCATCAAGCGCGTAACCGGGCGGCCCTTCCCCCAGGACCCGTGGGCCCAGCTCTTCCTGGCTACCGAAGGCGTCTTTAAGTCCTGGATGGGGAAGAGGGCGGTGGACTACCGCCGCCAGTTCAACATCACCCCGGACATGGCCTACGGCACCGCGGTGAACATCTGCACCATGGTTTTCGGCAATATGGGCACCGATTCGGCCACCGGCGTGGGATTCACCCGGGATCCGGGCACCGGCGAGAATATCCTTTATGGCGATTATCTGATCAACGCCCAGGGCGAGGACGTGGTGGCGGGCATCCGCACCCCTCGCCCCCTGAAAGAACTGCGGACCGACATGCCTGCCATTTACAAAGAACTGGTGCAAATGCATGACATCCTGGAAAAGCACTACCGGGAAGTGCAGGACTTCGAGTTCACCATTGAGCAGGGCAAGCTCTACATGCTCCAGACCCGCAACGGCAAGATGAACGCCTGGGCCCTGGTGAAAACCTCGGTGGACATGGAGAAAGAGGGCCTAATCAACCAGGAAGAGGCCCTGTTGCGCATTGAGCCGGACATGCTGGAGCAGTTCCTGCACCGGCGCATTGACCCGGATGCCAAGATGGAGCCGCTGGCCGTGGGAATCTCCGCCTCCCCCGGCGCGGCCATCGGCAAAGTGGTTTTTGACGCCGACCGGGCCGAACGCCTGGCCAATGAGGGGGAAAAGGTCATCCTCACCCGCGTCGAGACCAAGCCCGAAGACATCCACGGTTTCTTTGCGGCCCAGGGCATCCTCACCAGCCGGGGCGGCAAGACCTCCCACGCCGCGGTGGTGGCCCGGGGCATGGGCAAACCCTGCGTGTCCGGGGTCGAGGGCCTGGACATCAATTATGACCTCAAGGAAGCCCGGGTAGGCGACGTGGTCATCAAGGAAGGGGACATTGTCACCATCGACGGCACCGCCGGCAGCATGTACCTGGGCACGGTGCCCATGCTGGACCCGGAGCTCCCCAAGGACCTGGCGGTCCTGATGGACTGGGCCGACAAATTCGCCCACCTGGAAGTTTGGGCCAACGCCGACACCCCGGACATGGCCGCCAAGGCCAGGCATCACGGCGCCAAGGGCATCGGGCTGTGCCGCACCGAGCGCATGTTCAACGAAGCCGACCGCCTGCCCTTCATGCGCAACATGATCCTGGCGGACTCTCCGGAAGAGCGCAAAAAATGGGCCGACAAGCTCATGCCCATGCAGCGCGCCGATTTCGTGGAGATCTTTCGGGCCATGGAAGGGCTGCCGGTCACCATCCGGCTGCTGGACCCGCCGCTCCACGAGTTCCTCCCCAGCATCGAAGAGCTGATCAATGAAACCAGCCGGCTCAAAGAGTTCAGCATGATCATCACCGCCCTGGAGCAGCTCCCCGGCACCGTGACCCTGCTGGGGCCGGATCTTTACCAGCACGTGCCTTCCATCGAGGCGGTGACCCGGGAACTCAGCGAGTTCAAGGTCAAGGGCCTGGACCAGAAACTCCTGAAAGAAAGAGAAAGGGTGCTGCGCCGGGTGCGGGTGCTCACCGAATACAACCCCATGCTGGGCAACCGGGGGGTGCGCTGCGGCATCTCCTTCCCGGAAATCTATGACATGCAGATCCAGGCCATCTTTGAGGCCACCGCCATCGCGCTGCGGGAAAAGATCGACGCCCGGCCGGAGATTATGATTCCCAACGTCTGCACCCGCCAGGAACTGGTGTGGGTCAAGCCCCGGGTGGAGAAAATCCATAAAGAGGTAGAAAAGCGCTACCACGTCAAAATCAAATACAAGTTCGGCACCATGGTGGAAATCGCCCGGGCCTGCGTCCGGGCCGCCCGGCTGGCGGAAACCGCGGAGTTCTTCTCCTTCGGCACCAACGACCTCACCCAGGGCACCTTCTCCTTCTCCCGGGAAGACGCGGAGAACAAATTCCTGCCCATCTATAACACCGTGGGTATCTTAAGGCACAACCCCTTTGAAATCCTGGACGAACTGGGGGTGGGGTGGCTCATGCAGCATGCGGTGGCCGAGGGGCGCAAGGTCCGCCCCGACCTGAAGATCGGCATCTGCGGGGAACACGGCGGCCAGCCCCAGGCCATCGAGTTCTGCCACCGCATCGGCCTGAACTACGTGTCCTGCTCCCCCATGCGCATCCCCATTGCCCGCATGGCCGCGGCCCACGCCATGATTAAGGAAAAGAAAGGCGTGGCCATAAGGTCGAAGGCGCTGTAAAGGATATCTGGGGGGAGGGCCAGGGGCCAACGGCCCCTGCCCTCCCCCCAGCCCCCCCACCCAACCCCATAAGGGGAGCCGGGGAAGGCGGGCTGCGCCCGACTTCCCCAGCTTCCCAAACTGCCCTGTTCCGCACCTACGACCGCAACAAAGACGGCAAGATCACCTTGCAGGAGTATCTTTGACCTCAATGATTGCCGGAATCAGGCGTGCCGGGATTACCTCTGACCAAGGTTTTTATGAAAAAGATGTCAACGGCGACGGGGTTATTACCCTGGACGAATTCCTAACGCCGGTGCGAGGCAAAGGCAAGAAGTGATTTATACCATTTTCGTTTTCAAATGCAACAAACTTAATCTGTAACTTATTGATAATCCGTAATTATCTTTACCGAAAACCGAAGACCGAAACCCGAAAACCGTATTAGATGGGATTTAGGGCGCACCCTGCGCTCCACTCGACCTGGTCCATTTATTCCTTGACACCAAGGGGTCTATGGGTTAACTTTCGAATTTAGGACAGCATGTCAGACTGAAAGGCAGGCCGGGAAACCAACTGGCCCTGAACGAATCGGAAGGGGATGCTGAAGGCCCTTCCGATTTTTATTTGACCGGCTGTTCTCGAAATTTCCACCCCAAGGGCGGAAATATTTTCTCTTCAATTTTTCAGGAGGATGGACATTAAATGAAGGAAACCGGCAAAGTTAAGTGGTTTAATGACTCCAAAGGATTCGGGTTTATTTCCCGGGAAAACGGTCCGGATGTTTTTGTGCACCACAGCGCCATTTTAGGCCAGGGCTTCAAGTCCCTGGCGGAAAACCAGGAAGTGGAATTCGAGGTCGTCCAGGGTCATAAGGGCCTCCAGGCTCAGAACGTCGTCAAGCTTTAGGCCATCGGTGTTCCACCGGCAGAACCCGCCGGTTCGGGTTTGGCGCGCCTGGCGCACCGGGCACCTCTCGCGGGTTCTGTCCGGCGCTAGGATAGGAGGTGACCCGTGGCGCGAAACCGTCATAGCTGGGAAAAACGGGCCAAGGAGTTGGCCCGGAAGGCCAAGGCAGAAGAAAAGATGAAACGCCGCCAGGGCAAGTCCCAGCCCGAATCAGCCGAAAAGCCATCGGAAGACCGCAAAGAGGATGAATAGCCTGGCAACCGGATAACCAGAGGCTGGCGGCCTGTGCTGACAAGACCAAGGAACGTTTGACAGGGAGATAAGAGATGAAGCTCTATGTGGGCAATTTGCCGCACCAGTTGACCGAAGATCAGTTGAAAGAGTTGTTCGCCGAAGCCGGGGAAGTGGTCTCGGCCAAGATCATCACCGATCGCATGACCGGCGAACCCCGGGGTTTCGGCTTCGTGGAGATGGCCACTAAAGCCGAGGGCCAGAGGGCCATTTCCAGTATCAATGGCAAAAACGTGGAAGGGCGGACCCTTAAGGTTAACGAGGCCAGACCCCAGGAACGGAGAGGAGGGGGCTTCGGAGGCCCCGGCCGCGGCCGCCGCTAGTCTGGTTCCAGGTCGATCCTGTTCAAGTTGCGGTCTAAAATATAACCTTAGCCATTAGAATCGCCGGGGGGAATCTTCCCGCCGGCCATTGGCAATATCGCTTAAGGGGCGGGGCGCCTCCCCGCCTCTATTTTTTTGTTTGATTGACATGCTAAATTCTCTCATTTAGTATGGCGCTATGACTGCCATAACCCAGATAATCCTGGTACGCCACGGCCGCACCCCCTGGAACAAGGACAAGATTTTCCGGGGCGCCATTGATATCCCCCATGACGAGGTGGGCGCCGAAGAAGCCCGATGGGTGGGGGAATGGCTCAAAGGGGAGAACATCCACGCGGCCTACGCGTCGCCCCTCTCCCGGGCCATGGACACCGCCCAGGCCATCGCCGGCCACCACGGCATCCCGGTTCAGGCGTTGCCGGGGTTAATTGATTTGAATTATGGGGCCTGGCAGGGGGTCCCCCTGGCGGAGGTCAAGGTGAGGTGGGCCGATCTTTACCGCCAGTGGGAGGCCGCGCCCCACACGGTGCGCTTTCCCCATGGCGAGACCCTGGAGGAATGCCGGGCCCGGGCCTGGGCCGCGGTGGAGGAGGTAGTCCAGCGCCACCCCGGGCAGACCGTGGTCCTGGCGGCCCACCGGGTGGTGAACAAGGTGCTCATCGCGGCGTTCATCGGGCTGGACAATTCCCATTTCTGGCGCATCGGCCAGGATACCACCGCCGTCAACCGCTTCCACCTGGTGAACGGCGTCTGGCACATTGTCGCGGTGAACGACACCTGCCACCTCCGGGAGATGGAACGCGGCCCCTACGTGGATTTTTAAAAGCCATTGAGTCGAGGCTGTTGCAATTAGTCTTTGGGAGAGGGGGCCAGGGGCCGGGGCCCCTACTCCCCGCTCCCAAACCCTCTCCCCCAACCCATTTATACGGTTTTCGGTTTTCGGTTTTCGGTAAATATAATTACGTATTATCAATAAGTTACAATTAAGCTTGTTCCACTTGAGGCTCTTGCAAAATTCATTTTGAGGCTGCGATTTTCCCAATGTTGCTTAAAGAAATATCCGGTAGCACATCGCGGCCTAAAGGCCGCAACCAAACTAAAAAATGACCTAATTACATTAATTAAATCAAGGTGTTACAGGCAAAATCTTCGCG
>VGSO01000013.1 GCA_016874945.1 Deltaproteobacteria bacterium | reverse complement strand
TCTTGGGTTCCCCCATGAGGAAGGGCGCCAGCTTGGTGGCTTCCCCCAGGCACAAGGCCAACAGCCCCGTGGCAAAGGGGTCCAGGGTGCCCAGGTGGCCCACTTTCCTCTCCTGGAGCAGCCCCTTGACCCGGCGCACCACGTCAAACGAAGTGGGGCGGGGGGGTTTATCGATTAAAAGGATGCCGGATTCCATAAATAATTTTATAAATTTGATAGTACCCATAAATCCTTTATTAAGAACTGCTGAAAATCAGATATCTGTTCCTTAAGACGTTCATTAATGAGCATTTCTGGCCTAGGGTCAACATAATACACCCCATCTAATCTGTTCAAAGCTACTGTATAACCTAAAAAATGATTCCTCTTAAATGTTGAATTAATGCCAAATATACTTTTACCTCTTTTAGCACGTTGAACATCATGAAGAAAAATAGCAATTACAGGGATATTCTTTTCAAGAAGTTTGTTTAGTAAGAATTTGTCAAGGAAGACTTTATCTATTCTATCCTTACTAGTAGTCTTGACCGATCCGACTACTTCAGACGGATGTATATATTTTGTCTCAGACGTAATGATAGCCTTGTTGCGAGAAAAAACTAAATCCAATTCATATGACATCTCGTAACCTGGAAAACCAGGAATTGGCAAGCTTACCGTTCGTGGCTCACATTCTATGCCAACTTCCTGAATAATGAGCTTCACCAAGTTTTCAAAAAGTTGTCCTATGCGTTTCCTGGATTGGTTTGGATTTTCAAATGAATCTCCAATACTTCCAATAGATTGTTGGATAGTATAGACTATCTTGTTGATTTCTTTTGAATCTATATATTGTTTAACGCTTTTTCTATTTGAAACCTTATCATTATATCGTTCCACAAGGTCGAGAAACGAGATAAATCTTCCAAATTTATCTTTGAAATCCTTTTTGGATTCAATGAACAAATTGGAATTCAAAGGACGGGTTATATTATGTTTAAATTCCTCACTGTATTGATAAAAGATATAATTTGTATGACTAGGTGAAACAATTCTTGTAGGTTTAACACCCTCGACAAAATCAAGAAAAGCACAGCAAATCATTAGATAATCTTCTAACTTATTAAATGCTTTCCTGTCTTTGACACTTTCTTGCAGGTCATCAAGTGATATTTCTTTCATCTGATTGATTTTCTCCGTGCTTCGTTCTTTTGGTCATATTCTATCCATTTTTCTACGGGCCAATCTTCGACTAACTCAATTCTCCGTGCTGCCCAGTTGCAATATTCAATAACAATATCACAACCTCTCCATTTCCGCTTAAGTTGCTCAGCTACAACAGCAGTAGTACCAGAACCAAGAAACGGGTCTATAACTAGATCGCCAGGATTAGATGATGAAAGAATAATTTTCCTAAGTAATTCTTCAGGTTTTTGAGTTGGGTGAGGAGTCTTTTCGTGCATACCATTGCATGTAGTTGGAATTTCTAATACATCCTTTGGCTTAGCTCCTTTTGGGTGAGGTTGCCAAATTTTATCTTTAGTGCTACTCTTCCCATATTGACTTGTTTCAGCTTGTGGATGCTCAGGATATTTTAAGGTGTGTTCGCTGTAAGGAATCCTAACGTCATCAACATTGAATGTGAATTTTCTGCTTTTCCTAAAATGTAATATACTTTCATGTGAACGTCCCCAATCATTTCCTAAATTGGCCTTATTTTTATAGTGCCATACCAGCCATCGACAACCCTTAAAGAAATATGATCCAGGCAACCTAAGGTCGGCTAATATCTCTGAAAATCCGCAAACATATAGTGTTCCTGATGGCTTGAGAATTCGTGCAGCCTGTTCAATCCATTTGATAGACCACGTTACATATTCCTCTTGAGACTCAAAAGTGTCCCATTCTGCTTTCTTGATATTATATGGTGGATCTGCAAATATTAGATCAACGGAATTATCTTTGATAGATTTCAACCATTCAATTGCATCTCCTATCGAAATATCTCCATTTGGATGAGTATAGAAGATAATTGGGATTTCATAATTTATTTCATCTTGTTTTATAGGATTATAATAACCCTTTAGTAGTGGTTGTCCGAAAAATTTAGCAATCTCTTTATTGCGGTTATAACCTATTCTTGGTTCTTGAGCCTTAATAATTTCCACTTGTTCTTTTAATTTTCTTTTACTCATAAACTTGATCCTATGTTAAATATTCAATTATTCACATTAAGAATTTATAATCCCTTGGCATATACCGCTTCCCCAAGGATTGCATCATGCAATGCGGGTTTTATAGCATTGACCATAACTAAATCAACTTCACAATCAAACAAATCTTCCAAGAAGAATTTTAACAGTTTTTGAATCGGAAAAGAAATCGGAGAAGGTCATTCCTTCAGTATATTCTTGTATCTTTTCGATAGATTCCAATATATCATGCAAATAGATTCTAAAATCCCTGGGCATATATAGCCTCATTCAAGATATACGGCTTCAGCCTCGGCTTAATGGCGTTAATACAAACCAAGTCAACTTTGCACTGGAATAGATTTTCAAGAAATTCCTTTAAATCCATATAGTTGTCAAAAGTCTTGGGGTCTAAGTCCACCAGGAAGTCAAGATCGCTGGCTTCTGTCCCTTCACTACGGACAACAGAACCGAAGAGCGCCAGGCGTCGGACGCCGAAGGCGCTTATTTTCTCCTTGTTCGCCTCAATCGCTTTAAAAATCTCTTCTTTAGTCCGAATCATGGCATTAACCTCGGTCCGGCTCTTTTTCAGATTTACCAGGCACTAAAGTTTCATTTGATCGGGGTCCTCCCTCCATCTCCCGTAACAGCCTCTCCAGCCGCTCCGCCCGCTCAAAGCCCGCGTCGGGCTGGAAGATCAGCTCCGGCATAGTCCGGAGCAGGGTCTCCCGGGCCAGCTCCTGGCGGATGAAGCCCAGGGCTTTGTCCAGCCCGGCCTTCACCTGACCGGCCTCCACCCCTTCCCGGACTACGTAAAAAATTCGGGCGAACTTGAGGTCCGGACTAACCTCCACTTCGGTGACGGTGAGGTCATGGAGCCGGGGGTCGGCGCACTTGTAGAGCAGGATGGACGCGATGCGCTCCCGCAGCAACTCCGCCACCCGGGTGGGACGTTTGCCGCCGGCAGTCCTGGCCTTCATGGCGCCTCGCTTTTCAGGTAGCACAACTCCACATGGGTATCGATGATCTCCGCCTGGTGGTGGCTCTCCATGTAGCGCATGATCTGGTCCAGCCGGGTCTCCAGCAGTTGAGGGTCGTTGCCCACCAGGGCCAGGCCTACCTGGGCCTTCTGCCACAGGTCGTTGTCCCCCACTTCCGCCACGGCCGCGTCAAAGCGGTGGCGAATTTTCTCGATCAAGCTGCGCAGCACCTTGCGTTTACCCTTCAAGGAGTCGTTTTCCGGAATCAACAGGGTAATGCGGGCCGCGGCCACGATCATGTCACACCTCCCACCCGGCCAGCGCCGGGGCGCCCCATATATCTGTTCCTTTCAAATGCCGTCAATCTTTTAACCGGAGACGGGAGACCGAAAACGGCTTATCCCGACTTCTCCGGGCGGCCGGCCGGGGCTGCCAGTTGGGCCTTCACCTTTTCCTGCATGTAGGACTCGATGAAGTCCCCGGTCTGGAAGTCATTGAACCGGTCCAGGCCGATGCCGCATTCGTAGCCAGCCTGGACTTCCTTGACGTCCTCTTTAAAGCGTTTCAAGGAATTGATCTTGGCCCCTTCCGCGACGGTCTGACCCCGGCGCACCACCCGGGCCAGGGAGTTGCGCTCCACCTTGCCGTCCAGGACCATGCAGCCGGCCACGGTGCCCACCTTGGAGACGCTGAAAACGGCCCGCACTTCCGCCCGGCCCAGGAGCTTTTCTTCCAGCAACGGCTCCAGCAGGCCCTCCAGGGCCGCGTGGACTTCCTGGAGCAGGTTATAGATGATATCGTAGAAGCGCATGTCCACCTGTTCCTGCTCGGCCAGGGACTGGGCCTTGGGGTTGGCCCGGACGTTGAAGCCCACCACGATGGCGTCGGAGGCCGAGGCCAGCATGATGTCACTTTCCCTAATCTCGCCGATGCCGGTGTGAATGATGGAAACCTTGATTTCTTTGGTCCCCATCTCCGACAAGGCCTTGGCCAGGGCTTCGATGGAGCCGTGAACGTCAGCTTTGAGGACCATCTTCAGCTCTTTCACCGAGCCTTCCTGGATGTGCTGGTAGAGCCTCTCCAGGCTTACCCGGCTGATGCGGGCCAGGGTCGCTTCCCGCTGCTTCTGTTGGCGCATCATGGCGATCTGCCTCACCTTGCGCTCGTCTTCCAGGACCAGGAATTCTTCCCCGGCTTCGGGCACGCCGCTGAAGCCCTGGACTTCCGTGGGCACGCCCGGAAGGGCCTCCTCGATGCGGTGGCCCCGGTCATCGAACATGGCCCGCACCCGGCCGAACTGGGAGCCGCAGACGAAGTAGTCTCCGGGTTTCAAAGTGCCCTCTTGCACCAGGACGGTGCCCACCGGGCCCCGGCCCTTGTCCAGGCGGGATTCGATAATGCGGCCCCGGGCCAGCGCCTCCCGGGGCGCGTGGAGAGCCAGGACTTCCGCCTGAAGGAGAATCTTCTCCAGGAGATCGTCAATCCCGATGCGTTTTTTCGCCGAAACTTCCGCCATCAGGACGTCGCCGCCCCATTCTTCGGGCACCACCCCGTGGTTGGCCAGCTCTCGCTTGACCCGCTCGGGGTTGGCATTGGGTTTATCAATTTTATTAACCGCCACCACGATGGGGACTTCGGCGGCCTTGGCATGGCTGATGGCTTCCAGAGTCTGTTCCATGACCCCATCGTCCGCGGCCACCACCAGGACTACCAGGTCGGTGACCTGGGCGCCCCGGGCCCGCATGGCGGTAAAGGCTTCGTGGCCCGGGGTGTCCAGAAAGACGATTTCTCCCTGGTCTCCGGGCAGTTTCACATGGTAGGCGCCGATGTGCTGAGTAATGCCTCCGGCTTCCACTTCCGTCAGGCGGCTTTCCCGGATGACGTCCAGAAGCGAGGTCTTGCCGTGGTCCACGTGGCCCATGATGGTGACCACCGGAGGCCGGGGCTTGGCCTCCCCTTCGACCCGGGGGGTGGCGGCCAGAAGATCTTCCTCCAGCACGGTAGCCCGTTCCACCTCAAACCCGAAATCGCCCGCCACGATGGATGCGGCTTCATAGTCCATGGGGTAATTGATGGTGGCCATTACCCCCATTTGTATTAACTGTTTGATGATTTCTCCGGACTTGATGCCCATGCGTTTGGCCAGTTCTCCCACGGTGATGGACTCGCCCACCTTGATCCGCCGTTTGATGGCCTTGGGGACCGTAAGTTCGGCCCGGGTCACCTTTTTGAAGGCCTTCTTCAAGCCCTTTTTCCGGGCCAGCCCCCGGCCTTCGGCTTCGCTGACCCCATATAGGTCGGCCCGTTCCCGCACTTCCCGCTTCTTGACGGATTTAGCCCGGGCCGCTTCGACCACTTCCACCTTCTTGGGCTTTTTCTTACCCTTAACTTCCTTGCGTTCCTCTACCGGTTGTGGAGGCTGGGGCTTGCCCTCGGCCAGGGGCCGAACCATCTCCACGCTGGGCCGAAGCCCGGGCTTGGGCCGCCCCGCCTCCGCCTTAGGTTTGGTCCCTTCCGCCCTGGGAGGCGGTGAGGTCGGCGGCGCCGCGGCCACGGGCGGCTTTACCGGTTCCGTGGGCAAACTGATGATCCGGGCGGGCACGTCTTTCTTTTTGGCTTTGCTGCGGCGCTTCACGCCCGGGGCCGGCGGCACCTGCGGGGCAGGAGGAATAACCGGAATCATAGGAGGCTTAGCCGCCTTGGGCGCGGCTGCCTCCGGTGACGCCACCGGGGCTGTAACTTCCATGGGAGCCGCGGCTTCGCGTGAGGCTGCTTCCGCCGCGGGGGGTGGCGGCGGCGCGGCCTCGGGAGCCGGCTTCTCCTTTGGAGGCAAGGACACTATGCGGGCCACCGGCTCCCGGCGTTTGGGAGGAGCCGCGGCCTTGGGGGGCGGAGACGGTGGGGCCTCCACTGGCGCCGGCGTCTCGGCGACGGGCTCCACCGCGGCAGGCGCCATCCGGCGGCGGCGCCGGATGGTTTCCCCTACCCGCATCTCCTCCATCTGAGGCGGGGCCTGCTTCATGGCCTGACGCACCCGAGCCGCCACCTCTTCATCCAAAGAGCTGAGATACCCCTTATCTAACTGTATTCCCATCTCATCCTTGAGGCGCTGAATAAGTCTCCGGACATCCACGTCCAATTCTTTTGCCAGATTGATTAACCTGATCTTCGCCATATAACTAACTTTACCCCCCTAATGATTTCGCCCGTAGCGTTTCACATCTGTTTCAGGCTTACTGGGCCTGAGCCGGAGCCGCCGATGCGGCTTCGGCGCCGGCTTTGCCGATCATTTCCTGGGCCGCGGCAATGAGGACCGCCGCCTTCTTTTCCGTCAGGCCGGTGGCCTGGATTAACTCCTCCGTACTGCTTTCCGCCACTTCCCGGGCCGAGGTGAACCCTGCCTCGCCCAGCAGATTGGCGGTAATCTCCCCCACCCCGGGAATCCGCAGCAGGGAGAGGTATCCTTCCTTCAAGGACTTGGAGTACTTGGATTCGCTCTTGACATCGATCTTCCAACCCACCATGCGGGAAGCCAGACGCACGTTCTGCCCCCGCTTGCCGATGGCCAGGGAGAGCTGGTCGTCAGGGACGATGACCTCCATGCTCTGGCTATCTTTGTTTAAAATAATCCGGCTCACCTGGGCCGGGGCCAGGGCATTGGTGGCGAACTTGGCCTCGTCCGGGTGCCAGGGTATGATGTCGATCTTCTCTCCCCGGAGTTCCTGCACGATATTCTGAACCCGGGCCCCCTTCATGCCCACGCAGGCTCCCACCGGGTCCACGTCCGCGGCCCGGGAGGAAACCGCGATCTTGGAGCGGCTTCCCGGCTCCCGGGCGCAGGCCAGCACCTGGACAATGCCTTCGGAGATTTCCGGGACCTCCGCCTCAAACAAAGCCACCAGGAACTGGGGGTGAGTGCGGGACAGGATGACCTGCGGCCCCCGGGTCTGGCGTTTCACGTCCAGGACAAAGGCCCGGATGCGCTCGCCCTTGTGGTAGGTCTCCCGGGGCACCTGTTCCGACGGCGGCAGCAGCGCCTCGGTGCGCCCCAGGTTGACGATGGTGCCATCCGGGTCCACCCGCTGCACGATGCCGTTGATGATTTCGCCTTTGCGATCCTTGAAGTCTTCAAAAACCAGGTCCCGCTCCGCATCCTTCATGCGCTGCATGATGACCTGCTTGGCGGACTGGGCGGCGATGCGGCCGAATTGGGTGGCGTCTATTTTGATCCCCAGGCTGTCTCCCATCTCACATTCCGGGTCCAGTTTCCGGGCTTCCTCCATAGAAATTTCCCGGCTGGGATCGGTGACCTCGGAGACCACTTCTTTAAATTGAAAGACCTCGATGGCCCCGGTATCGTCTTTATAGTCCACTTCAATTTCCAGGCGCGGCCCGTATTTCTTTTTAGCCGCCGACCGAATGGCGTCCTTGATGGCCATCACCAGGATGTCTTTGTCTATTCCCTTGTCCCGGCTCACTTGATCGATGAGTCGCTTAAATTCTATATTCATGGGAGGCCTCAGCCCTCCTTGCTCATTTTTTTCATGTCGATGTCCAACCGGGCCCGGGCAATCTCCCCCAAGGGGATGGACCGGACTTGGCCCTCTTCTTCCAGGGTAACCACATCCGCCTCCAGACCCAGAAGGATGCCCCGGTGCACCTGGCGTCCATTTATGACGCTTCTGGTGGTAAGGCGCACCAGCCGCCCGGCATAACGTTCATAATCCCGGGGCTTTTTCAACTCCCGGGTCAGACCCGGCGAGGAGACTTCCAGGTTGTAAGATTCGGGAATCAGGTCGTGCACATCCAGCAGTTCCCCGGCTACCCGGCTGAACCGGGTGATTTCTTCCAGGGTGATGCCCCCGGGCCGGTCCAGGAAGATGCGCAACAGGGTCCGGCCCCGCCGGGCGCGGTGCAGCTCCAGGTCCACCAATTCCAGGTCCTGACCCTCCGCCAGAGGCTCCAGCAGATCCTGAATGCGATTTTTAAGTTCTTCCGTATATCCCATAACCCGGCTTCTATTCGGCTTCTCTCGGCTAAACCTGGCAGCCGCAACCCCGGCTCCGGAGAATCCTTGCCTGCTCCTCCGGGACATCCTTGAATTCATCCTGGTGCGCAGGCCGGTGGCTTTTGCCTTCAAATTGTGTTTTGTTTATATTTTGTTCTATATTTAAATTTTTGAGCTTCCATCCATATATAAACAGGATATATTTCGTTTACAAAGCGATATGAACCTCGCCCCTTATCTAAATCAGGTTCTATTATTTCCAATTCTCTTAATTTTCTTAAAAAATTATGGAATACTTGTTTTTCATTTTCAGTTAATCTTGCTTCCACATCTTGCTTAGTAAAACTTCTAAGAAAAGGAACTTCTGCACATTTTCTAAGGATCGAAATATAGCGTTCACTACGAATTGCTCTATAAACCTTCGGGTCTAAATATTTTTTACCTATTCTTTCGCCTGCCTCCAAAATTCCATCAATTGCATCATCTAAATCAATAATTTTATCTTGATCCTTTAAAAAAGTAGCATCTCCTATTTCATGCATTAATATTGGTAATCCACTAGAAAATTTTACCATTTGTTCCATTGCGTCTGGTTTTACTTCGATATTTACTTTTAGAAAAGCTGATGACAAGAAATTTTCAACTTCTGTGTCTGATAATTTCTCTATCTCAACCACTCTAAATACCCTCATTAATGAAGGTTGTAGTTTTGATAACGAATCTCGATTTTCTGGAAGACCGATCAACATTATAAAAACAGGATATTTTTGATAGTGTGTTGCAACTTGATCCACAAAACTTTTATACCAATTTGCGAACTCTGATTTCATTGACAATTCTGAAATATCATCTAAGATAATTAACAATCCTTTTTTATCTTCAATTATTTTCTCAATTATCTTTGATAACGCTTCAGGAAATGATATAACCAATCTCTTTAATTCATCTGCAGGTGGAGAAAATGAGACAGAAATTCCGAAGAGCCCTATTTGCTTAATGTATTGTCCAAATAAATCCTTTATTTTAGAAAACCATGATTGAACCTGTGTCTGCTTTAATAATTCTTCAAATATTCTCCGAACCATCTCATCTAAATTATTTATAGTCCCTAAAAATACATGGATACCTAATATCTCATATTGGCTATTTGCCAGAGACCTAATAAAAGATGCTAGCGAACTTTTACCAATTCCTCTTTCACCTTCAAGATAAACATTTTCTTGTTTTCCGTATATAGTTTGATTTATATATTGGAGTATCTCTTTAACTTGATTTGACCTACCAACAAAAAGCTCTATTGGAACAGGGCTCCCAGGAGTAAAAGGGCTATTTTCTTTAAAATTCATTTATAAATCCCCCTTTCTGAGTCCTAATAAAAAAAGCGGGCCTGTGGCCCACTTCCGGCAAATTCCAAGACTAGCTGTAATCTCGGGGCACCCCAGAGTCAACTGCTAATCTCCGCCCACAAAGAAAGCCGGACCTCTTGCCCCGAAGTTCCGGCCATCCTCGTCAGGGGAAGCGGGTCGCCGGCGGCCCTACCCGGCCGCTTGCGGCTGGAGCGGGCAACGGGATTCGAACCCGCGACACCAAGCTTGGGAAGCTTGTACTCTACCAGCTGAGCTATGCCCGCTCACCCATAATTATTATTAAATTTTCCGGCAAAAGTCAAGTTTTTCCAAGAGCTGCCTTGAAAAGTTCCAGACGGCACAGGCTGGAAAGCCTGTGCCGCCAATAATTTTTCATTATTTATGGGTGAGCCGCAGGCTCATGTGCGACTGCTTGGAAAAGTTGTTCTTTGGGTGAGGGGGCCAGGGGCCCCAGCCCTTGCCCCCTCACCCCCCCCCCAAAACCCACCCCGATTTCGGTGCAGAATGGACATCCTGGGGAACCGTTGGGAAATGGGTTAGTATTTTAGGACCCCCCCCGGCGGCTACGGCTTCATCTGTTCTCGCTCGGATCGGGGTTAGGCATATCAGGTTGCCGCCTGGGATCATTACCTTAATCTTGGCCCTATTTAGAGGCCTCCTTGGGATTTTCCTTGGCTTTTATAAGCTTTTGCAATTCCTGCTCGGTTCGAATCTGATCGATTTGCGCCTGCAACTGGCCTTTCTCAGCTTCCCTGCTGCCTGTTTGGAACTTCACAAGCTCGAGGGGAAGCCCGGCCACAGTTTTAACCAAATCGGCGGGAATGCCCAGGGCCGCCAACAATTCACTGTCTTTTTTCAAATGCACCTGGGTCAGCAGGCCATTGGTAAAATTAAGACTTTGTATTTTTTCCACAAAAGCCGGCCTGTTGATATCAAAAACGACCAGCCTCGAGTAATCGGGGAGATAAACAACGCGTTCAATATAAAGATCTGAAGCGAGCAATCTCAGCTTGAACGGCAAGGCCGGACGGTAACAGACTCCCCGGTTGTCGCCGGCGGGCCGTGCCGATGCAGATTGGTTGTAATCGGTATAGAGGAAACCGGCTTTGGGGTGTTCTAAAGAAATATGAGAAATATTAAAGTGTTTGTATAATGTCCCACCAGATTCCGATAACTTTTTTTGTGCTGCACTTCTAGCTTCGGGTTTGGCGGTGTCCTTCAAATCAGCTAACAATTTTAATGTTTCCTTAAATTTATCCGGGGTATATTCATCAAGCTTGTTTGGATCAAACATTATCTCATAATGAGGTATGGTGGTAGTCTTGAAGGGTATTTTTAGCGCCTCAACAGCAATTTCCTTGATCTTTTTAATGATTTCTGGAATCTGTGATTTAGTTGTTACTTCTATGCTCTCCAGAAAACCCTTGTCGGTTACTTTGACCGTTATATCGTCGTCAAAACCGATATTAGGAGTATATTCCAATAAATAATAATGATGTTCATCCGGCTCGTAGATCGTCTCTATCTTAAGTCCGTCTTTATCATTTACCACCTTAATATAACCCTTGGGCAGGGCATACACCATTTGGTTGCGGAGGCCAGCTTGTTTGGTTTGCAGCAATCCCATGGAGCATCCTAGCAGCCCCACCCAGCCGGAACTCAATAAAACGAACCACATGCAGATATTAGCAGTCCTTCTTTGCATGGTCCCACACTCTCCTTGATGCTGTTAACCCTGATGATTCCGGATGAGTTCTGCTAAAAGACAGATCTTAAAACAGTAACCATCTTCATTAAAGACAATACCTTCCACTTTGTTAGTGCTGGCGTTAAATACCGGCGATCCCGAGTGATGCATAAAAATGGGCAGATCGATGGTGAATGTCTGTTCCTCCACCGCCGTGACTTTCCCTTGGCCGGTATATTTGGCCGGTAACCCCAAGGGATGTCCGATAATAAACACCGGGGTCTCCGGCTGCAAGTTATCCTTCTCGTTGATTCTCAAAATCTGGGTCGAAGCCGGAGCCGGTCGGTTCACGGTGAGCAGGCCCCAATCAATATAGGTGAAATTCTGGGAGTCCACGAGGGATTCGGCGGTTAAGGCCATATTCGCCGGAAAGTGCGTTTTAATTTCCCCCGCCTGATTCGTCTGATAGCCTAAAAGAAAATGTTTCCCAAAGACCTCGGTGCCGCGTATTCCCAGGACATGCCCGGCGGTGGCCAATAGAGACTTGCCCACCAGGAAACTGGCGCCATGGGCCCAATCCTTTAAGCGGTCCATGGATTCGGGATCTTGGGGATCTACGGGGATAGAGACAGCCTCATGGTCATGAGGCATCAGGTATTCGGATAGAAAAACGGCCGCCACCCCGGAAGCCAATTTCCTGAGGTTGGGGGGTAAAGTGTGAATCTCTTGCCAACTTTCCGTGTCAGCCATGATTCACTTCCTTATATTTAGTTGTTAATGCTTCTAATAGTAAATAAAATAATAAATGTCAATTATTTTCTATATAGTTTTTCATGAAAATATGAAATATTTTTAGGTAAGAATGACTTACTGCAAGTTACGGACCCAAGGCAGCGATTTTAGGGAAACAAAGAAAGGACCACTTGTCCGCCTGTCACTTTAAAACTGTTTGGGGGCTGTTTTAATTGCCGCGGGAGGACTACCGCCGGGGCAGGATCAAAGTCAGGCCCGCCAGGATGACGCACAACCAGGCGAACCAGTCCCCGTACCGGGTGTAGAGGGTGCCGCCGGTGAGGAGTGGCAGGTCCATGGCCTCCGCGGCGGGGACAAAGAGGCCCGACTGCCACAGGATGCGGCCGGCCGGGTCAATGAAGGCGCTGATGCCGGTGTTGGCGGCCCGGGCCATGGCCACGTGGGACTCCACGCTGCGCACCACCGCGATGGCTAGGGACTGGTGGGGCGCGCTGGTGGTGCCGTACCAGGCGTCGTTGGTGATGTTCACCAACAGCCGCGCCCCGTTTTCCACCTGGGGTCGGCTTAAATAGGGAAAGATGGATTCATAACAGATTAGCGGCCCCACCGGACCTTCGGGCAAATCCACCACCTTGCCCACCGGGCCTTCGGCAAAATCCCCCACCATGGAGACCATCTTGCCCAGGAAGGGGAGATAGCGTTTCAAAGGCACATATTCGCCGTATGGCACCAGGTGGGCCTTGTCGTAGTAACCCACCACCTCCCCCTGGGGGGACAACATATAGGCCCGGTTGAAAAAGGTCTCCCCCTGGGGGGTGAGCTCCCAGGCCGGGGCCCCGAAGAGCAGGTAGGCGCGGCTCTCCTTGGCGATTTCCTGGACCTGGGCCGAAAACTGGGGCGTGCGCAGGAAGAAGAAGGGGGCCGCGGTTTCCGGCCAGACGACCAGGCGGGCGCCCTTGACCTGGCGGGTCAGTTCCCCGTAGCGCTCCAGCGTCGTCTGGACCATCTCCTTTTTCCACTTGTCCCCCTGCTTGATATTCCCCTGAACCACCGCCACCTTCATCTTGGGCGCCTGGGCCATCCTCTGGTCCACTTCGCCCAGGCGGTAATGGCCATACCCCACCCAGACCAGAACCAGCACGGCCACCACGGACAGGTGGCGAAATCGCGGCCCCCGGCCTTGGTCGGCAACCAACATCACGAACAGGCTCACATTAACCAGGGCCAGCAGGAAGGAGAGTCCGTACACCCCGGTGATATCGGCGAGTTGGAGGAGCAGGGGGAACCGGTATGCCCCGTTTCCCAGGACCTCCCAGGGGAAACCGCTGATGATGTAAGTCTGCCCCAATTCCAGGGCCACCCAAAAAGCGGGGGCAAACCACATTAGGCTATGGCCCCGGGCCGCGGCCCAATTGACCCCCAGGGCCCACAAGGCGCGGTACAGGCTTAAATAACCCGCCAAAACCAGAAGGACGCCCACCCCCAGGAGAACCGGCAGCCCCCCGAACACCGTGGTGACGTACACGATCCAGTAAAGCAGCCCGCAGTAAAAAGCCAGCCCCGAGACCAACCCCAGCCAGAAGGCCGCGTTTCTGGACTTTCCCCGGATGGCCCACAACAGCGGAATCAAGCCCACCGGCAGCAGAAAATTATAATCCCACTTGGGAAAGGCCGCGGCCATGACCAGGCCGGAGAATATCGCCGCCAGAAAATGCGAAAATCCCACGCGCATAAGGGACCGTTCTATATGAGATGTGGGGGGAGGACCAGGGCCAACGGCCCCTGGCCCCCTTCCCCAGAAATTGTTACTACTCCTCCAACGCCAATGGCCGGACCCGGACCTGTTTGGCCCGGCGTTCGTCCGCGGCGGTGACGGTGAGTTCCAGGTTTTCCACCATAACCTTGTCGTTGACCCGGGGCACATGGCCCAGGAAGTGCATGAGGAGTCCGCCCACGGATTCGAATTTGCCTTCGGGGCGGGGCAGGCCGAAGTGGTCCATGAGTTCTTCCACGTCCAGGCGGGCGTCCACCAGCACGGCCCCGTCTTCCTGGGGAAGCAGCCTGGGTTCCATGCGGTCGTATTCGTCGTAGATTTCGCCGACGATCTCTTCCAGGATGTCTTCCAGGGTGATGAGGCCCGCGGTGCCCCCGTATTCGTCGATGACGATGGCGATGGGGGTTTTGCGCTCCACCAGGTCCCGGAGCAGATCGCTGATTTTTTTGCTCTCGGGGATGAAATAAGCGGGACGCAGCACCCGGCCCAGGTCCCAGGTTTCCGGGGGCTGCCGCCAGAAGACCAGGAGGTCTTTGGCCAGGAGGACGCCTACAATATGGTCGATGTCACCTTCGAAGACCGGAAAGCGGGAGTGGCCGGTTTCCAGGACAGCGGCGATGATCTGGTCCAGGGGGGTGTGGCGCTCCACCCCGGACATTTCCAGGCGGGGGACCATGATTTCCCGGACCAGGGTGTCTTTGAACTCAAAGATGCTCTCAATGAGTTCGCCTGCCTGGCGGCTGATGAAACCGCGCTCTTCCCCCACGTCCAGGATGCTCTGGATTTCCCGCTCCAGGTCTTCCGGCTGGGTAATGGCGCGGCGGGCGAACCAGCGCTGCCGGAGGCGCTTAAAGAAGCCGGGAGCCGACTTCTCGGCCTCTTCCATGTTCAGCCTCGCATCTGCTCCCGTTCCTGGCGCAGGAGGCGTTCCACCTTGGGGACGTTCCGGGGAAATTCCAGGCCCCGGTCCAGGATATGGTGCTCATAGCGGGTGATGCCGAAGATCTCGGTGGCAAAAGCGGCCGCCCGGCCATAGTCGAATTCTTTGCAGGAAAAAATATCCAGGCTGAGATAGTTCCGTTCCGGGAAGGTATGGATGCTGATGTGGCTTTCGGCGATGAGCACGAAGCCCGAAACCCCCCAATCTTCCGGCACCTTGCCGTGATACTTGAAGACATAGGGGGGCATGATTTTGGTCATCTCAATCAGGTCTGGGCAACGCTCCAGAAACTCATATATCAGGTCCAGGTTCGCTAACCGCTCCGGATTGCAACCATAACCGTCCAAGGTGAGATGCATTCCGAAGCCAATCGGCGCATTGTTCAAGGTTGCGTCCTCCTCGCACTAAAGTAAGGGCACCACCGGGGAATGCCCTTGCTGCCTTTTATGGCGAACTCTTGCCGACGCGGTCCCGGATCTTAGGGTTCCAGGAATAACAATATTGGGCCCCGGCACCGCCGGTTCGAAGAGCACGAGGAAGGGAGCAACGCCCCAAATATTTACCTTCGAAACCTCGTAACCCCCGGCCCTTAACGGGTTAAGGGGTTACCCAGCATAACCCAATCCTTGTCGAGCAAGTTTATTCCAATTAATTTATCTATTACCAAGGGTTCGGTCAAGATTTTTTTATGCCTCGTTAAGCGGTTGGCGGAGATAAATAGTCCAATCCTGTCATTAGCTATTGACCTGAACGGCATAGCTGGTAAATTGAAAAATGCCAAAGGCCTGGGGGGAGATTGATCGGCTGGCCGCGGGAAATAACTTTACCTTCCCCTCAAAATCACTTCTCAGGAGGAAGATGCATTGGCTTATGTCGCCCCTTTCAGGGGGCTACATTATGACCCCCACAAGGTGGCCCACCCGGAGGAAGTGATAACTCCGCCCTACGACGTCATCAAGCCCCGGGAGCGGGAGGCCTTTGCAGCCCGGCACCCTTACAACATGGTGCACCTGATCCTGCCCCAACCCCTGCCGGGGGATGACCGGTTCCATAACCGCTACACCCGGGCCGCGGCCCTTTACCGCCAGTGGGTCCGGGACGGCATTTTAGTGCGGGACCCGGAGCCGGCTTTCTATTACTGGGAAACGGAATTTGAGGTGGAAGGCCGCACCCACAACCGGTCCGGGTTCGTGGCCTTGGTGCGTCTGGAGTCCCTCACCGGCGGGGTGATCAGGCCCCATGAACAGACTTTTTCCGACGCCAAGGCCGACCGGCTGGAGCTGGTGAGGCACGCCCAGGCCAATTTTTCCCCCATCTTCTCTCTTTATTCCGACCCAGAGGACCGGGTGCTGGAGACCCTGCGCCCGGCCAGGCCGCCGGAACCACTCCTGGCCTTTACGGACGTGGGCGGTTACCGTAACCGGCTCCATCGGGTGACCCGCACGGCGGCTCTTAAAGAGGTGCATCAGGCTCTGTTGGATAAGCCCCTGTTCATCGCCGACGGCCACCACCGCTACGAAACTTCCCTTAACTACCAGAAATTGATGAGGCAGCGCTATCCCCACGCGTCGCCGCGGGCGTCCTTCAACTTCACCCTGATGTACCTTTCCAACATCTTCGACCCCCACCTGGTTATCCTTATGGCCCACCGCATGCTGGGAGGTCCACGGTTCAAGACCTTGGAGGAGGATTTGTTCCTTAAGCGGATGGCGGAATATTTCGAGGTAGCCCCGCTGCCGCCCCAGGGCCAGGTTTCCGGGCCTTACGAGGAGTTCTTGCAGCAGAAGTTAAAAGAGGCTCAACCCCAGGATACGGTCTTCATCGTCCTGGGCTTTGGGGGCAAGGCCTGGCGGGTCAGGCTCAAGTCGGGCATCCGGGAAAAGGTCCTGGAGCGCCAGATGCACCGGTCCCTGGCCCAATTGGACGTGACGGTGTTGAATTTCCTGATCTTTGAAAAGATTCTGGCGCTGGATGCCAAGGTCCAGGACGACCAGGAGACCTGCAAGTATTCCAGCAAGATCCCCGACGTCCTGGCGGCCCTAACGGCCCGGGAAGCTTCCCTGGCCTTCATCCTCAATCCCACCCGCATCGGGCAGGTCCAGGAGGTGGCCTCCACCGGGTTCATCATGCCCCGGAAGTCCACCTATTTTTACCCCAAGGTGATGACCGGTCTGGTTCTCAATCCCCTCAGCCCCGAGGAGGAAATTGTTGTGCCGGAATGAGGCAGTACCAGTAACCAGTGATCAGTAATCAGTAATCAGTTGGGTGGCAGGGAAAAAGAAAGGGATAGTTTGAAGAAATACTGATCACTGATCACTAATCTGTCCCCCCTTGCCAGGGAACGATTTTTATGTCAATTTAAATTATGACGCGAGGGTGTTGAAGGGGATTTGCCGGATGAGAGACATGAGCTGCGAGTGCCGAGGGCGCATCCTGGTGGTGGACCAGGACGATTGGTGCCGGGAATTTCTCTCTTCCATTTTCAAGCTCATCGGTTACGAAGAATTCAAACTGGTGGCCACCGCGGCCGAGGCTCTCAAAGCCCTGGAAGAAACGGCTTATGATCTCATTATCGCCGATTTAAAACTGGCGGAACAGCAGCAGCTTCTGGACGACAGCCGTAGCCGCGATCCCAATATCCGGTTTATCCTGATGGTCCACCAGCATGGACTCAGCCAGCCCCTGCACTACCACTACCTGGAACAGGTGGAGGTGGTCTTCAAGCCCTTGACCCTGGATGACATGGTGCGCAAAATCCGCCACGCCATCCATCAAAAGCACTTGCGCCGGATGGAAGAAGAGATCCGCCGTTTGAAACAAGAAACCCTGCGCCTGTTGTTCTAACCCCACGAATCGCTCCGGCAAAGGCGCGGGCGCCTGCCCTGCATGTTTCTCCGTTTACGCCGGTCGCTTTACCCCTTCGCATCCAGGCGCTGCTTCATTTCCTTGTTCTGCCGCACCATTTCCCGCCAGCGAATGCCCTTATCCAGGGAGAGCAGAATCTGCTCCTTACGGAAGGGTTTGGTGATGTAATCAAACGCGCCTTTCCTCATGGCCTCTTCCGCGGACTCCAGGGAGCCGAACGCAGTGATGACGATGACCAGCGCGTCTTCGTCCCGCTTCTTGGCCAGTTCCATCAACTCCAAACCGTCCATCCCCGGCATCTTGAGGTCGGTGAGAACCAGGTCGAAGTCCTCCTTTTCCAGCATCTCCGCGGCCTCCATGGGGTTGTTGGTCACCGTCACCTGGTGATTGGAATAGCCTTCGATGATCATTTTCAGAAGAGCCAGCATGTCCAGTTCATCGTCCACGGCCAGGATGTGTCCCATGCACACCTCCTCAACTTGCAGCTTCTGGGGCCTCTCCATTTGGAGTCTGGAAGTATCCTTGCAGCGCCCCCGTCTCTTAGGTGACGCCGCTGGGAACCTTCATCGCCTTCGGCTTTTCTGGTCTTGCAAGCTATCAGCTTTCAGCGGTCAGCTTTCCCAACAACTTTGTCTTAATATATTTTATAACAGTGGAAAACTGACATCCAAACGCGGGAAACCTCGTCAGGCAATTTTTTATTGTAATGTTAGTCGGTTTCTTCCGGCCGGTCAAGGATGGGGACCGGTTACCGCCCTCTAAGGTGCAATTTACCCCCGGGGAAGGAAAAAAGCATTGCCTGACGCCAGGTTTTGGGCTTCGCAATCCGTGATTTTTCGATATGCCCCCTTTCCCTGGTGATTCTCCGGTGGGTTTGCCAACCACAGAGGCACAGCGGCCACGGAGGATTCACTGGGGTGAATCTTCAAAGCTGTGGCTATCCCGCGCCACCGCGTAAAATATTTTTCCCGGTGATTTTCTGGGCCCTCTAATACGGTTTTCGGTTTTCGGTAAAGATAATTATGGATTATCAATAAGTTACAGATTA